>NZ_DGMH01000054.1:17496-33914 GCF_002388305.1 Sulfitobacter sp. UBA4523 | reverse complement strand
GCGCCGCGCATCTGATCGGCGGGATCAAACCATTTCCAGCAGTTCTGCATATTCGCCATGCGGGATTGCGCCGGATAGACCACGATCAGCCCATGCGCCTCTGCCAGTTGGTTCATGCCCGTGCCGTTGGCAAAATCCACAGGGGATTGTTTGCACCCGTGCAGCATCATCACCAAACCTGTCGGCGCAGAGCCTTTGAGGTTAGGAATATAAAGCCGATAGTCGCGGCTGCCTGCGCTGCAGGAAAAGCTGCCGCTGTCGAATGTGGCACCCTCGGGCAGGTCCGGCTCGATGCTGTCACCACCATTCAGGGTTGATTGCGCCAGCCCCGAAAGCGTCTCGCGCAGGCCGCGGCCGATCTTGGATTTTCCAAAGGGGCTTTTGCCAGCTTTCGCCATGCTCCCCAGCCCTCCGGCGCCAAGCGCGTTCTGGATGGCTTCGGTCGCCGCTTTGGGGTTACCCGCGCGCACAAGTTTTCCGGCGCGGCGCATGGCCGCGTTAAATTCATCTGTCATGTCGCATTCCTTTTAAGGATGATGCCGGAGCTAACTGATCCGGTCGCCGAGTGCTTTCTTGACTTCGGTGCTGGCTTGAAGCGCCCCCAGCACGTTGATGGAGCCGATGGTCGCAAGGGCCAGCTCTGGCGTCACATCCCGCGCGATACGGGCCAGACCCACCACCTTGATGTGCAGCACTTCATTCGCCGCCTGCACCGCCTCGAGGTCCGCGACGGAGTAATCGCGCAGACCCATTTCCATTGTGTGACGGTCGATAGACCGTGTCACCGTCTCCGATTGGTGATCCAACTGCTTGCGGATCGCCGTGCGGATGAAATCGCTGCGGTTGGAATAAAACCCCTCCTGCACCAGCAGGTCGATCCGCCCTAGATCGACAAAGCCGAGGTTGATCGTGATCTTTTCGTTCTCGGGTTGCTTTTCCCGTAGCTGCCTGACGTTGCTCATCTCGATTCTCCATCCATGTGGATGGTATATGGCATCCTATAGCCATATTGCAACTGCCCCCTACGAGATTACGCTTTTTCAGGCCAACATTCTTACGGCGGCGGTCAAATCGTCTTGAAATTGGGCAGTTGCGTCGGCTTTGGCCTGAGGATCGGGAAGGCGCAAAAGATACGAGGGGTGCAGCGTCAGCATAACCGGCGTGCCTGAAGGCGTTTGTTCGATCGTGCCACGGCGGGCGGTGATGGCATCGCGCCGTCCGGTCAGCCCCTCGGCAGCCGTCGCCCCCATACCCAAGATCAGCTTGGGTTTGACCTGTGCGATCTCGGCATCCAACCACCAGCGGCAATGCTGGATCTCGGACGCATTGGGCCGTTGGTGCAGACGGCGTTTACCGCGCGGGCTGAATTTGAAGTGTTTCACTGCATTGGTCACAAACGCCTTGTCCCGCTGCAGCCCCGCCCGCCCCGCGATCTGATCAAAGAGCTGCCCCGCAGGCCCGACAAAGGGCCGCCCGCTTAAATCCTCCTGATCGCCCGGCTGTTCGCCAACAATCATCAGATCGGCATCCATGGGCCCCTCGCCCGGTACGGCCTGTGTCGCATTGCAATGCAAGGGGCAGCGGGTGCAGGCGGCAATATCCTTGGCCAGCGCGTCTTTCGGGCCCTCCCACGCGGATTGATGCGCGGCAAGCTGCGCTTGTACCTGCGCCAATCGCTGCGGCGGGAAAGAGGGCGCGGCCTCGGCCATGGCGCGGGCACGGGCGGGGGCGTCAGCGATCATCTGGGGGATATGCGCCGCCTCGGGCATGTTCTTCCAGTATTTCTTGGGCATCTCGGATTGCATGGCTTTGACCATCAGCCGCGCGGGGTTAAAGATGTTCTGGAAATAGGTGATCCACAGCTGTTCGCTCGCGTCTTCGGGCAGCGCGGGCTTTTCCTCCCCCTCGCGGAAGGTCAGTTTGCCCCCCTCGAAAATCGCGCAGACATCCGGCGTGAGAATGCGCCAATCCATATCGCTGAACCGACGCAGAAAGAAATCGGCAGTGGGTTCTACCGTGTGATACGTCGGCTCGAACCACGCGGCAAAGGACCGGCGGGCAGCATCGGGTGCGCCAAGCTCGCGGAAACGGACGAAGGCTTTCATCTTGTGCTGACAGCGATGTACGTTCTTTTCCATCCGGCGCAAGCGCGACAGGTCAGCATCACCGCGATCCGTCATCAAATGCGGCGCGTCTTTCAGTCGCCAGAGAAAAGCATAAAGCCGCGCAAACCGTTCGGGGTCACTGTGCCAGACGACACTGCTCGCCATGCTGATGAAGCTACGCGGCACGGTCACTTGCCCGCCCGTCTGCACGGGGGCGGTGTCGCCAAAAAGATCGGGCACCGTGCTGGTATCGCCCCACAGGATCGCCTCGGGCGGGATGCCGGCGGCCAGAAACTGCCGCGCCGCATCACGCCACGCCTGCGCGGTGCCGATCTTGGGCATGACCGCGTGGTGCATCAGAACAGGGTCAGCTGTTCAGGCGGCGGCGCAAACCGCGCGCGCAGATCAATACTGTCGGTCAGCCCGCCGGGGGACCAGCCCCCCGCAGTGACAAAGCTGCGGGCCTTTTTCATGGACGCACCCATGCGGATCAGATCCTCGTAGCGCAGGGCGCGGTGGCGGCGGGTGGACAGGATGCGGTTCACCGTCTTCACCCCGAACCCCGGCACCCGGAGCAGCATCTCGCGGGTGGCGCGGTTCACATCCAGCGGGAAAACCTCGCGGTTCACCAAGGCCCAGGCCAGTTTCGGGTCCACCTCAAGATCAAGGTTCCCGTCCTCGGTGACGGATGTAATCTCGTCCAGCTGGAAGTCATAAAACCGCAGCAGCCAATCCGCCTGATAGAGCCTGTGTTCGCGTTGCAACGGCGGCCGGATCAGCGGCAGCTTGGCCGAGCTGTCAGGGATCGGCGAGAAGGCAGAATAATACACGCGTTTCAGCTTGTAGCTGGAATAGAGCCGCGTGGACTGGCCCAGAATGGCCGCATCATTCGACCCGTCCGCCCCGATGATCATCTGCGTTGATTGCCCCGCAGGCGCAAACCGCGGCGGGCGCTTGCCGGTGTGGGATTTGTCTTTCGACACCTCTTTACGCAGCCGGAAATCGGCCATCGCTTTGCGGATCTGATCGGGCTTCTTTTCGGGCGCATACTGCTGAACGGCGGCATCGGTGGGCAGCTCGACGTTGATCGATAGACGGTCCGCCAGCAGCCCCGCTTCCGCGATCAACTCTGGCGCGGCGTCGGGGATGGTCTTCAAATGGATATAGCCGCGAAAATTCTCTTCGTGGCGCAGCTTGCGCGCGATCTGCACCATGTCCGACATGGTCGCATCGGGCGATTTGATCACGCCCGAGGACAAAAACAGCCCTTCGATATAATTGCGGCGGTAGAATTCGATGGTCAGCTTCACCACTTCATCGACACTAAACCGCGCCCTAGTGACGTTAGACGAGGCACGGTTGATGCAATAGCTGCAATCATAGATGCAGAAATTCGTCATCAGAATTTTCAGGAGTGATATACAGCGCCCGTCCGGCGCATAGGCATGACAGATGCCCGACCCCTCGTTCGACCCCACGCCCTTGCCATCGCGCGAGTCGCGTTTCGTTGATCCCGAAGAGGCGCAGGACGCGTCATATTTCGCCGCGTCGCTCAGGATTGCCAGTTTTTGCTCTACAGATTGCTTAGCCATATGTTCACTATATGTTCACACATGGCCGATGTCACTGGGGCAAAGCAGCTCTGCCCTGCGCCGCAGTGTCGCGGCGCGCGGGATTTTGCCTGCGGGAATTCCTGTCTGAGCTTACTCGGTCTCTAGGCTTGGGTAGACGCGGCGCAGCGTCTCGATCAGCTTCTGGCTGCTCACGGGTTTTTTCACCACACGGTCGTCCGGCCCGAGAAAGCTGATCTGGTCGGCGTCATATGCGGTGATGAACACAAAAGGGATACCCCGTTCGCGCAGGATATCCGCCACGGGTTTCGATGTCTTGTTGCGCCCAAGGTTCACGTCCAGAAAGGCGATATCAATATCCCCATCACGCGCTTTTTCCTTGGCGTCTTCCAGATGGATACTGGGGCCGACGACGTTAAAGCCGATGTCTTCCAGCAGGTCGGACATCTCGAATGCGACCACGACCTCATCTTCGACGATGAAAATATTCTGAGGTTGATTTGTCATTCTACTGCCTGCTCTTCCGTCTGTTGCGGCATCTTCAAATGCCATTCATATCCATCTGGCCCGAAAACCGTATCGATTTTCCCGCCCGTTTCCGCCTCGAGGGCACGCCCTGTGATGAAGCTACCAAAACCTGTCTCGCTGGGTTTCTCGGCGGCAGGGCCGCCTTGTTCCACCCAATGGAGTTCAAGGAGGGAACCCTCGGCAGCACTTCCTTGTTCCCAAGATAAATTCACAACACCGTCAGGAACCGACAGGGCGCCGTATTTCATCGCGTTTGTCGCCAGCTCATAAAATGCCATCGACAAGGACAGCGCCTGGCGCGATGGCACCTCTACCTCCGGCCCCGTCAACGTGATCCGACCGCCGCCTATAGGGTCGAGCACATCGGCAGCCACGGTGCCAATCGCAGCACGGTCCCAAGTGGTGCCCACCAGTTTGGAGTGGGCCGTCGCATAGGCGTTAAGCCGTTGGTCAATCGTTTCGCGGATACCGCGTTGAATGCTCATCTTGCGCAAGGACTGGCTGACGATGGATTTCACCACGCTAAATGCGTTCTTCACACGGTGGTTCAACTCGGCAATCAGGATGTTCTGCGCCTCGCGCAAGCGGCGTTCTTCGTCGATATCGATCAGGGCGACGGTCGCCCCGATCCGCTCCCCCTCGCCGTCGAGCACCGGCTCACCGATGATCCGCATCCAAAAGCGGGTGCCGTCGCCGCGCTGATAATCCACGTCGATCTCGACATGGTCCTCGCGGTTCTGGATCACCCGCGCCAAAGGGTACTCGTGGCTTTGTACACGGGACCCATCAGCGTGGTACGATACCCATTCGCCATAGGCGTTCACGTCGTCCGAATGCAACACAGGATGGCGCACCATCTTTTCGACGTGGCTGTTGCCGTAGATAATCTTGCCTTCGGCATCGGCCATGACGACCCCGACGGGCACCGTCTCCATCATCGCTTCGAGGAAGTTCAACCGATGCGACGCCCGCTGCGCCTGTTTCTTCGGCGCATCCGCGTCAACATTCTTTGCCGCCAGCTCCTCTTGCACATGCAAAAGCTCTGTCGCCATCTTATCGGTGGGCTGTGTCGGCATGGTTTGTCCTGGGTGATTGGTGTGGTGTGTCGGTTGACATAGACCGTCAGACGCTGGTGTCTAGGTGTAGTGTCACATTTACGTCATTCTGTCGAAGCTCATACGTCAACCGATATATGTGTCAGCGCGCGTGCGTGGTGCACGGCCCTACCCCATACGCACCTGCGCGACGTGTGGCAGGATATAACTTTGACCCGCTGCGGCGGGCGTATTGACGGTCAGGGTGCAGCCATAGGCTGGGGACAGGATGGCGTTTTGCATCACGTCGGCGGGCGCGCCGTGTTTCAGGATCTGGCCGTCTTTGATCATCGCCATGTGATCGGCGAACATGGCCGACAGGTTCAGATCATGCATGACCGCGACCACGCCGCCGCCGCGATTGGCGAAATCCTTGAGAAGCCGCATCACCATAAGCTGATGGCCGATATCCAGACTGGCAACAGGTTCGTCCAGCAGCAACCAACGGGGCACGCCGTTCTGCACCGGATTCCAAACCTGACAGAGCACGCGGGCCAGCTGCGTGCGTTGCTGCTCTCCGCCCGAAAGCTCTTGATAAAGCTTGTCTGCGTAGCCCTCTAGCCCCACGGCATGCAGGGCGCGGGCGGGGATATCGTCGCGGTGCCCCGATATGCCGCGGCGTAGCCCCATGCGCACGACCTCGGCCACGGTAAAGGGGAACGCAAGCGTGGCAGACTGCGGCAGCACCGCGCGCATCGCAGCAAGCTCCCACGGGTGCAGATCGGCGACATTTTCGCCGTTCAGCAGAATGCGGCCGGTGAAATCGACCTCGGCCGTGATCGCCCTAAGCAGTGTCGATTTGCCCGAGCCGTTGGGCCCGACAATCGCCGTAAGCGCGCCCGCAGGGGCGGTGAAGCTGACCCCGTGCAGAATCTCTTTCTTGCCGATACGGGCAACAATATCGCAGGCGCGCAGCATCACAGGTCCACCAGCCCACGGCGCCGCAGCAGGATCCAGAAAAACACCGGTGCGCCCAGAATGACGGTGATCAACCCGATGGGCAGTTCCGCCGGCGCAATGATCACGCGGCTGATGATATCGGCGGTCAGCAAAAGCGTGGCCCCCAGCAACGCAGAGTTCACGAGCAAGGGTTCGTGATCCGGTCCCGTGGCAAGACGCAACAGATGGGGCACGACGATCCCGACAAAACCGATCCCGCCGGACATGGCGACCGCGGCACCGGTGGCGGCGGCGACCGTGAGGATGGCGGTATGCTTCACCCGCTGCACCGGCACCCCCATATGCGCGGCTGTCGCCTCCCCGAAGGCGAGCGCATTCAGCCCACCGCCCAAGCGCATGGCCACACCCGTCGCCAGAAGGATCAGCGGCCCCGCGATGGCGACTTTGGCCCATGTGGCACCGGCAAGCGAGCCGAGCCCCCAGAACGTCAGATCGCGCAACTGCGTGTCATCGGCGAAATAGATCAACAGCCCGCCCAAGGCCCCTGTCAGCGCGCCCAAGGCAATCCCCGCCAGCAGCATCGTCGCGACAGAGGTGCGCCCGCGCCGCGTCGACACGCGATACAACAGCAACGTTGCCGCCCATCCGCCCAGAAAGGCCGCCAGCGGGATCAGCCAAAAGCCTGCCATGGTGAGCACAGCCACCGGCAACAGCCCGCCCAGAACGATTGCCACGATCGCGCCCAATCCGGCACCCGCGCTTACCCCAAGCAGCCCCGGATCCGCGAGCGGGTTGCGAAACAGCCCCTGCATCACCGCGCCTGACACAGCCAGCGCGGCCCCGACACAGATGCCCATGATCAGCCGCGGCAAACGGATATCCCAAAGCACTACCCGTTCAAGCTGCGTCAGCGGCGCACCGGTCACGATCTTGAACAGGGCGTGCCACAGCGATGTGCCCGACGCCCCGATCGCAAGGCTGCCGATGGCGGCGACCGCCAGAACGATCGCCAACCACACATGCGCCTTGCGCGCGGCACGACGGCGGTCGCGGGGCGGGGCGAAATCTGCAAGCGCGGTCATCGGATCAATCGGCGTAAAGCGCGGCGTGCAGATCGGTGACCGCATCTGCCGTGCGCGGCCCGAACCCCAGCAGATAAAGCCCGTCCATCCGCACCACCGACCGGCTGGCCGCCGCAGGGCTGACGGATATGGCAGGCATCGCGAACAGCTCTGCCTCGGTGCTGTTGTGATCGCCTTCACGCGCCATCATCACCAGCACATCGGGCGCTGCGGCCAGCACGGCTTCGTCCGTGATGGGTTTGTAGCCCGCAAACCCCGTGACCGCATTCACCGCGCCAGCCAGATCTATCATCGACGCGGCCGCGGTATCCGTGCCCGACGCCATGATCCGCCCGCCTTGGGTGCTGAGGATGAACATCACGCGCTTGCGCTCTGCCGCGGGCCGGTCTTGCGTCGCGCGGGACACTTCTGCCAGCTCTTGCTGCACTTCAGCAGCCAGCGCTTCGGCCTGCGGCTCTTTCCCAAGCGCCTGCCCGACGACGCGTATCTTGGCGCTGACCCCTTCGGCGGTATAGTCGTCAGGGACGGTGACAAAGGGGATATCCGCCTGCGCTAGCACCTCGATTGTTTCGGGCGGTCCGGCACCTTCCTCGGCGATGATCAGCTTGGGGCCTGTGGCCAGCACCCCTTCGGGCGAGAGCGCGCGCATATAGCCCACGTCCGGCAAGGCAGCGGCTTCAGGCGGATAGCTAGAGGTCGTATCCCGCGCCACCAGCTGGCGCTGCGCGCCGAGGGCAAAGACGATCTCTGTCACCGCGCCGCCGATGGATACGACGCCCCCTGTGGGTTCCTGTGCCGTGGCGGGCAGTGCTGTGATCAGGCCAAGCGCCGCGACGCTGATACCTGTCGTGAAAGCGCGGATCATGCGGGCACCTCGACGTTCAGGCTCTCCAGCCCCGCGACAAGCTTGCCCCATGCGGGACGACAATCGCGCCCTTCCTTGCCGACGCCAAAGACCTGAAGGATAAGCCCCCCGTCCTTGTTGAAGGCCTCGACCGAAACAGCGGGGCCGCGTTGTGTGGGCTTGTCGACGGCCCAGACCTCGGCGATGTGATCTAGCCGCAGGTGCAGGTTAAAGCGTGGGTCCAGCACGTTTTGCCACGGGCCCATGGATTTCAGCGTGGTGATCGGGCCCGAATGGATCTGGATACACCCGCGATTGCCGGTAAAGACCATGATCTCAAGCTCTTGCGCGACCACCTGATGCAGCATGGTATCGACAGCAGAAGGCTGCAAAGCGCGTGCAAAGGGCTCGCCCGCGATGCGGTAGGCCCCTAACCGGTTCATCTTGAGCTTGGAGGTCAGGCGCAAGAACTGATGCGTGTCGGTCAGCCGCGCCCATTCCTTTTGCAGGATGTCCAGCTTCGACAGATCAGATTTCGGCACCTCGTCAGGGTCGCGCGGTACCACGTCAAGGGTGGGGGATTGGTCTTCCAGCGTCAGCCCCGCTTTGGCGCGATCAAAGGCCGCCACATCGGACCCGTCGCGCAGAAAGATCTTGTGTACCGCATCCCCCGCCGCATCGAACACCTGCAGGCTGCGGCGCGTACCGGCCTCCGTCTCCTTCTCTACGGCAAAGGCATGATGCCACCGGCTGGGAAAGAGCCGCAGGTCGATGTCATCGGTGAGGATCATCGATGCATGGGGACCGGGGTGATAGTTATCATAGGTGCCGACCTTTTCGTTCACGCAGGACGGGTTGCGGGTCAGCGCCATAACCTCGCCCAGAGTCTGGGCGGCGCGCATGATCTCGTCGGGGTGCGCATTGATACGCCGCACGCCATCGCCGGTATAGGCCGCCAGCAACTGCGCCTCGCTGATCTTGAGCTTGTCGGCCACATCACGTTCGCGCAACTGCGCGTGGTCGGCGCGGAAGGCGCGGATGTCCTCGGGGGTCGGGGGAACGGAATGGGTCATGCAGCACCTTCGCCATATAGATTGAAAGAGAGTGGGCTGGCGACGCGCGTCGGGCATCCGCTGGCAAAGGCGCAGATCAGAACCTGCCCTTTAATGTTGACACTTTTAGTCGGTCTTTTTAGAACCCGCAAGAGCGCAACCCCTCTACGCCCCTTTTTTCACCGCCAGCCCCTCGCAAGCATTCCGTCAAACCTATTGCTTGCAAGGATGTCTTCGATGACCAAAGCCGCTGGAACCCGTGCCCTATTAAGGGGTACGACAAGCCTGATACTTCTTTCCCTCACCCCGCTCCCCCTCGCCGCGCAGGAGGGCTTTCTAGGCACGCTCGTTCTGGGCGAAAGCAAACGCGAGGTGCAGACCGATACGGCAGTATCCATCACCACAGTCGACCAAGAGGAGATCGACGACCGTCAGGCGGGCACCGTGGCAGAGCTGATCGATTCAGTTCCCGGCGTGAGCCTTGTGAACGGGTCCACCCCGCAAGGGTCCGGCATCAACATCCGCGGCTTCGGCGCGAACGATATCTACGGTGCGGATTCCAAAGTCGCCGTGCAGATCGACGGGGCCACCACCGGGGCAGAGCGGCTTTACCGGATCGGCACCCAGCTGTTCACCGATCCGTTCCTTTACAAGTCGGTCGATGTGATCCGCGGGTCCGTCGGCAGCTTTGAATACGGATCCGGCATCGTGGGCGGTGTCGTCCGGCTTGAGACGAAAGACGCGTCGGATCTGACGAATGGTGAGCTTGGCTATGTGCTGGGCCAAACGCTGGAGTTCAGCACGAACGGCGACGGCATCACGTCTTCCAGCGTGCTGGCGTGGCAACCGACCGAAGATATGGAGTTTCTGCTGAACTACACGTGGCGCGACCAGAACGATCAGGTGGATGGGGGCGGGGCGACTATCGGTAACAGCGCTTTCACCCTGCCGTCGGGACTGATCAAGGCAAAATACAGCTTTGGCCAAAACCGCGATCAATCGCTGACCTTCAGCCTGTCACGCACCACCGCAAGCGACCGCGACGTGCCCTTTGACAGTTTCACCACCACTGCGGATTCCTTTGGCACCGTTGACCGCGATACGGAGTCTACGACCGCGGTGCTAAAGTACAACTTTAACCCAGCTGACAATGATCTGGTGAACCTTGATGTCGTGCTATCCTACGCCGACCAACAGATCGACCAAAGCTATGTCTCGGGCAGCTCCCCCCTTGAAGGCACCCCGCAAGGGGCCGGTGTTCTTGCCTTGGCGAATGCGGATCATCGGTATCAAACAACGAAACTGGCGTTTAAAAACCAAAGCCTGTTCACCACAGGCGTTGTCTCCCATGATCTGCGGACCGGACTTGAACTGATCCACAAAGAACGCCTTGATGCCAGCAACGCACCCGGCGGCAAGGACCGTCGCGTCGCTGTCTATGCGGTGGACGATGTGCGCATCACTGATGCATGGACCGTGACACCGGCGCTGCGCTACGAGACGTCGAAGATCACCGGATCAGCGGCCCCGAATCATGGCACCTATGATAACAACGCGCTGATGGGCGGGCTGTCGGTGCGCTATGCCTTCGGGAATGGTTTGGCCCTGTTCACCAGTGCCGCCTATACCGAAGGGCTGCCCATGATCGACCATCTGGGCACCGATGCCGCGATCACCTCATCCGAGAAGGCCGAGACATACGAGATCGGCGCCTCGTTTGACCGTCATGATCTGTTCCGCAACGGGGACCAATTCGCGATCAAGGGTGTCTACTACGAGACCACCTTGACCGATGTCAGCAGCTATTCGGTCTCGGGGGTGCGCCCGCCTGCACCGGCGCTGGACCGGGTCGAAACCTCGGGGCTGGAGCTTGAAGCCTCTTACGCGTTGGACACCGGTCTTTACTTTGACGTGAATGCCAATGTGGTGCGCGGGACGGAGTATGAACCGGGCGGCTCTTCCGGCGACTGGCGGTTGCTGCCTGCGGACAGTCTGCGGGTCACCGTGGGCAAGAAATTCGGCAAAGAGCTTGACCTGAGCTGGGAGGTCGTGGGCAACACATCCGCAACAGACGACGGCGAGACCTCGGCAGGCTTTGGGGTCCATAATCTGCGCGCCACCTATGTCCCGCAAAGCGGTATCCTCAAGGATACGCAGTTCCGCGTCGGGCTAGAGAACGCTTTTGACAAAACCTATACGCCGCATCTGTCGACCCGCACGGCACCGGGTCGGAACGTGAAATTCTCGATCTCGCGGATGTTCTGAAACGGCACGGGCCCCCGGGGTGCAACGTACCTCGGGGCCTGGCCCTTTGGCTTAGTCGATCCCGTTCTCGCGCTGAAGGCGACGGATGTAGGCCACAATATCCATCACATCGGCCTGCGTGATCCCTTCGACGGGAGGCATGTTTCCGAACGGCCAGTGATGCCCCCGCACCCCGTTTTGCGCGGCCAGCAGGAACGCACGGTCGCCGTGGTGGCTGGGCTCGTAGATCACATGCACCAAAGGCGGTGCGACGCCGTCCTGCCCCTGACCATTGGCCCCGTGGCAGGCCGCGCAAACCGCATCATAGGCGCGCTTTCCCAGCTGCTCCTGATCGGTGAAACTGTCCGGCACCTTCACGGGTGCCAAGGCACCCTCCGCAAGCTCGGTCGGGCTGGTCTCGGGTTGATCATGATGCGAGAAATCCCCCCCGCCCGCCGCTGCCGTCAGCAGCGCAAAGGGGACAACCCACAGCAATACACGCGATGTTTTCATGTCTTCGCCTCTTATGGGGCGGGCACCGATTTATGACCGGAGCCCGCGCGTGGATTACTTCAACTCGACGACGGTCAGCTTGCCTTTGACGGGCTCTGCGACGAATTCGATGCTCTGACCTGCAGAGAGCTTGCCTATCATGGTTTCATCGGCGCGAAACACCATGGTCATGGCGGGCATATCGAGGTTGACCAAAGGTCCGTGATCGATGGTGACCTTCCCGCCTTTGGTGTCAACTTTCTTGACGGTGCCCTTGGTATAGACGACCTCTGCCGCTTTTGCTTCTGCCTCGGCTTTGGCGCTGACTTCGATGGGGCCGTACATGCCGGATTCATAGTGACCGGGGATCAGGCAAGCGAATTCAAACGTGCCGGCATTGGCAAAGGTCCAGATGACCTCGCCCGATTGGCCGCCCTCAAGACGGACCGAATTGGGATCGTCATGTTCCATATCCATCTTCGCCATCATCTCCTTGTGCTTGGCGTTGCCTTCGGCGTTATCGATCACGAACTCATGCTCAAGCTCGCCCTTGTTGGTGACCTCAAAGCGGATGGTTTCCCCCTGCTCGAACGCAAAACTGTCGGGTTCAAAGATCATATCCCCATCTTCGGTCTCGCGCATGGTGACAGCGATGGTCCGGGTGACGTCAGCCGCCGTACCGGGTTTGCCCACTGCCATCATTTCGGCATGCTTGTCGGCGTGGTCGTCATCATGCCCGCCAGAGTGGGAACCCGCCGCAAAGGCAGGGCCGGTCAAAGCAATGGCGAAGGCGGTGGTCATCAGAAGGTTTTTCATTGTGTTTTCCTGTATGGTTTTCAAAGTTTTATGTGGATGCAAAAGGGATCATCCCTTTTGCGTTGGTTTCGGGGTCAGGATCGTTTTGGGGCTGTTGTTCGTGGCGAATTCCGGCAGTTCTCCGGTCCACTCATAGGCTTCCTCGCCGGGGGGGTTGTCGTACCATCCGGGGTCGGAATAATCGTCCGGCGCAATGCCGTCGCGTACCTTCACAACAGAGAACATGCCGCCCATTTCGATCGGCCCGTGTTTGCCCCAGCCGTTCATCATGGGGATCGTGTTCTCGGGCAGTTCCATCGACATCTTGCCCATGTCCCCCATGCCCGCCGTGCCCATCGGCATGTAGCCCGGCTTGAAGCTGCGCATCTTGGGGGTAAGCTGGGATTTATCGACACCGATAAACGTCGGCACGTCGTGGCCCATGGCATTCATCGTGTGGTGCGACTTGTGGCAGTGGATCGCCCAATCGCCCAAGTGGTCCGCCGTGAACTCGTAGGCGCGCATCGCGCCGACAGGAATGTCGATGCTGACCTCGGGCCATTGCGCGCTTTCCGGCACCCAGCCGCCGTCGGTGCAGGTGACCTTGAAATCATAGCCGTGCATGTGGATCGGGTGGTTTGTCATCGTCAGGTTGCCGACGCGCACCCGTACCCTGTCGCCCTTGTTCACGACCAGCGGGTCAATATCGGGGAAAATCCGGCTGTTCCATGTCCATAGGTTAAAGTCGTTCATCGTCATGACGCGCGGCACATAGGTACCGGGGTCAATGTCGAACGCGTTGAGCATGATCAGGAAGTCACGGTCCACCGGCATGAACGTCGGGTCTTTGGGGTGGACGACAAACATGCCCATCATCCCCATCGCCATCTGGACCATCTCATCCGCATGGGGGTGGTACATGAAGGTGCCGGATTTGGTCAGGTCGAACTCGTAGACAAAGGTCTTGCCCGGTTTGATCCCCGGATGGCTCAGCCCGACCACGCCATCCATGCCCGAGGGCAGGATCAGCCCGTGCCAGTGGACGGATGTGTTTTCTGGCAGCTTGTTGGTGACATAAATCCGCACACGGTCGCCTTCGACCGCTTCGATCGTGGGGCCGGTGGACTGGCCGTTATACCCCCACAGATGCGCGATCATGCCATCGGCCAGTTCGCGTTCTACGGGCTCCGCGACAAGGTGGAATTCCTTGACGCCGTTATTCATGCGGTAGGGCAGCGTCCAGCCGTTCAGCGTGACCACGGGCGTGTAATCCACCCCCGTCGAGGGGCGCGCCGTGACCGCAGTCGCAGCGCTGTCCATATGCGCCGCTTCCGGCAGCCCCATGTTCAGAGTTTTGCCCCACGCCTGAGAGGACACAAGTGTCGCCCCCGCCGCGCCGGCACCGAGTAGTTGACGTCTGTTCATCATATCGTTTCCTTTCAGTGTCCTGCGCCGCCACCAGCGGCCAACGTGGCGCCTTCGGAGCCCCCGCCGCCGCTGCCTGCACCGCCGCCGTAGATGGCCGCGGTCAGATCCGCCTGCGCCATAAAGAACGCCCGCTTCGCATCCGCGGCTTCCAGCTCGGCACCGAGCTTTTCACGCACATCGGTCAGCAGTTCGAAGGTGTTGGTGATCATGCCGTTGTAAGACAGCAGGGCTTCGTTCTCGACGGTCTTGCGCAGCGGAACCAGAACATCGCGGTAGTGGCGCGCGATCTTGTAAGAGGCATGGTAGGCCCGTTCGGCCCCCCGCGCTTCGGAGCGTACATTGACCGCCCGTTCCGCCAGCACATTCGCCGCCTGCAGATACGACAGCTCTGCCTTGCGCATCCGCGCCTTGCCGCTGTCATAGATCGGGATCGCGAACTCCAGCTCTACCTGAGGCAGGATGTCTTTCTCGATATCGCCCCCCGTGGCTTCACGCTCAAGCTCGGCCCCTGCGACGATCTCAAGATCGCTGACGATGCGGGTCTGATCCGTCAGGCCAAAGGCTTTTGCCTGCGCTTCAAGACCCAGCTTTGCGACGCGCAGATCGACACGGTTGCGCAGCGCCTTGGCTTCGACATTGGCGACGCCGCCCACGGACCGCGGCAGCCCCGGCAAGGCATCAGGCACGTAATAGTTCACGTCAGCCCCCCAAAGCCCCATGAGGCGCGTCAGCTCTTCCTTCGCGGTGGTCGCATCCAGCCGTGCCTTGGCAAGCTGTCCGGCCAGCTCCGCGTTGAACGCCTGCTCGCGGGCTTGGGCGGCTTTATTGAGCGCGCCGGTTTCCCCCAGCTTGCGGGCCAGCTCCGATCCGGCGTCCGAGGTCGCCTTGGCGCGTTTCAAATATCCCACCACCTCAAAGGCGGACACGGCATTGACCCAGGCCTGACGGGTCTGGTTGGCCAATGTCAGCGTATCGTTCACCGCCGTCAACTGCGCTTGACGAAAGCTCGCGTCAGCGATTGCACGGCGTTGTTTACGCGTGGTGGCATCCAGAAGATTGGCGCGGATCAACCCTTCGATCGCACGGTAGGCCCCCAGTTCGGGCGCTCCGATCCCGAGCACGCCGATGGACACGATCGGGTTTTCCGGCGTCGATTGCTGCCATGCTTCGGCGGCGGACAATCCGACATTCGCATAGGACGCCTGAAGCCCCTTGTTGTTGAGCAAGGCAACCTGAACCGCCGTATCGGCCGAGATTGTCTTGCCCTGCACCATCGCGCGCACTTCGCGTTTCACCGCCTCGTTTTCGGCTTGGGTCTCGGCAAAGACGGTGCGTTTACCAAGCGCGGGCGTGATCTGGCTGGCGACATTGGCAAAACCGGCTTTGGGGTCGGTATAAGCGCTCGGGATCGCCGTGGCGCAGGCCCCGAGCACAAGGGGAAAGCCGATGATCAGCGGCAGTTTACGGACGTACATCAGTTCCCCTCCGATTGTTCTTGGTTCACGGTGCGCCAGTCACGCGGACCTGTGGGCCCACGATACGTGTAGCCGGCCAGCGGGTTCGGGTGGCTGATGGGGGAGACGACGGTCGTGCTGAGCGTGGCTTCTTGCGTGGCCACGGCAGGCAGCGGTGTCGGCGTATAGGGCAAGGGTCTGACATCCTGCGTGCAGGAACGCTGGCGCGACGCAAAGACCCCAAAGCGGGTCTAAATCAGATCAGGATTGTGGAGGACGTAGAAAGCCTTGCGCCTCAAGCGAACGCGCCTGCGCATGGCCGATCTTGTAGGTACCCGCAGTGACGGCATCGTCTTGCGGATGCGCGTGGTCCATCAACACGATGGACAGGCACATCCCGTTGCAGCAATTGCCTGCACTGTCGTCAGGCGCGCTTGAAGGGGATTTGTCACTGTGATTGTCGACAGCGGCACGATCCATAGTGCTATGATCATGCAGAGCGTCTTGCGCATTTATATCGGCCACATCATCCATGACCGCGGCATAATGCCCGTCATGCATCCCCGACGCCGCGTGGGACGCGGACGGCGGAAACAGCACCAGCGCCGCAGCAAAGGCAAGACATGCCACTGCGTTCAGCCAGAAAGATATGGTGCGTTCAAAAGCCATGGGGGACAGTTGATGCACCCGCCCCTTCCTGTCAATCGGTCCTGCGCTGGAAGGTTTCGAAGTTTTTTACCCGGTGGGCGGCGGAAAGCCGCTATGCTTTTTTGGCACCGGCGTTCGAAATGGCGCTGACGCTGCGGTGGGTAATCTCCTCTCCGGTGAC
>NZ_DGMH01000054.1:553-17342 GCF_002388305.1 Sulfitobacter sp. UBA4523 | reverse complement strand
CGTGACCGACGGGCTGCCTTCAATCGGGACATGGGCGTTGGCCCAATCGATCAGCGACACCAACATCGGATAGAGCGCCTTGCCCCGGTCGGTCAGCCGGTATTCGTGGCGCAGGGGGCGGTCCTGATAAGCCTCGCGGCGCAGCACGCCGGCCCCCTCCAGCTTGCGCAACCGGTCCGCCAGCACATGCCGCGTGATCCCCAGCCGGTCCTGCATCTGCTCGAACCGGCGAATGCCCAGAAAGCAATCGCGCAGCACCAGCATGGTCCAGCGGTCGCCCACCACGGACAGCCCCCGCGCCACGGGGCAGGATTCATTCTGTAGCTCGTTCCATTTCATGCCTTGATCCTAGCAGGCATTGACAGGTTCTGAAAGAGAACTTACCCGTAGTGCATTCCAAAAAGGAACCGAGAGGCGAAAACTCGCCACTCCAAGCATTCGAACGGGGGAAACCATGCCACATCAGGTCGCCACATCGCAGCTCGGCAAGGCCAGCTGATGGCCCGCGTCACCCCGAACGCCGCCCCTGCCCTTTCCGCCGCCGCGACGCAGGCCCGCGCCACCCGGACCCGCGCCCTGCTAGAGGCGCCAATCGCGCCGACGCTGGCCAAGCTTGCCGCACCCAATGTCTTGGCGATGTTCGTGCAAACCGTGCAAAGCATATCCGAGGCGTATTTCGCCAGCCTTCTTGGGGTGACAGCGCTGGCCGGTCTGGCGCTGGTGTTCCCGCTTGTCATGCTGACGCAAATGCTGTCGGCGGGGGCCATCGGCGGGGCGATCTCGGCCGCGGTGGCGCGCGCACTTGGCGCACAAGACAGCGCGCGGGCGGCCACATTAGCAGTAGTCGCGTGGATGATCGCGGGTGCCTTTGCCGTGATCATGGCCCTTCTGGTCGGGCTGTTTGGCGTGGCGTTTTTTACCCTGCTGGGGGGCGGTGCCGATGCCGTCTCTGCCGCCGCGACCTATGCGCTGGTCTTCTTTCCCGGCTGCATGGCGATCTGGCTGTGCAATGCGTCACTCAGCATTATTCGTGGCACGGGCGATATGCAGACCCCTGCCGTGCTCTTGCTGCTGGTGTCCGTCATCTCGATCCCCTTGTCGGGCGGCTTCGCCCTGGGGTGGGGCCCCCTGCCCGCACTTGGCATGGCGGGGTTGCCCATCGGCGTCGTGCTCGCCTTTGCGATCGGGGCTGTGCTGGCGATGGCGCATATCCTGTCGGGGCGCACGGGGCTTAGCTTTGGCGGGGCCATTGGCCGGATCGACATCGGCATGTTCCGCGATATCCTCAGCGTCGGGGCGCTGGCGGCGGTGAATACGCTGCTGACCACAATCACCATCATCATGATGACAGGGCTCGTGGGCCGCTTCGGCGAAGAGGCGCTGGCCGGTTACGGGCTTGGCGCACGGCTCGAATTTCTGATGATCCCCGTGATCTTTGGCATTGGTGCCGCGATGACGGCGATGGTCGGGGCGAATATGGGCGCCGGTCAGGTGGACCGCGCCCTGCGCGTGGCCTGGACCGGATCTTGCGCGGCGGCGGTGATCGTCGGCGGTATCGGGCTGCTGCTCGCGGTGTTTCCCGACCTTTGGCTTGGCATGTTCCTTGACCCTTCCAACACCGGCGCGCTGGACGCAGGGCGCAGCTATTTCCGCCTCGTGGCACCGTTCTACGCCTTCTTCGCCCTCGGGCTCGCGCTGTATTTCGCGTCGCAGGGGGCGGGGCATATGGTCTGGCCGGTGATCAGCAGCCTCAGCCGGATGGCGGTGGCGCTGATCGGCGCGTTGATCCTGATGCAAACCGGCGGCCTGGGCCTGCGCGGCATCTTCATCGCCATCGGCGGCGCGATGGTGGTCTATGGCACGGTGATCGGCCTTGCGATCTGGCGTAAGGGCTGGCGCGCGCGGGCCTAGTCATAGACCTCTGCCGAGAGCCCCTGCTGGATCAGCGCGGTGACCAAAGCCGCCAGCACCTCGGCGCGGCGCGAGGTGACCCGCTGCACCAGCCCCAGACGGCGATGGATCGGCGGCGCCCCGAAAGGGAACCAGTCAAGCGAGGCGGTCTCGGCATCGTGCAGCGCGATCTGCGGGATAATGGCAAAGCCCAGACCCGCGCGCACACAGCCCACCACGGCTGGCATCGTATTCACCGACACGATCTGCCGCGGCGCGGCGCCAAGGCGGGCGATTTCGGTGTCGATCTGACGCGCCAGCGGCACCTGCGTGCGATAGCGGATATAGGGCACGTCGCGGATAAGATCATCCAGCGTGATCGTTCCGGTGCCGGGCGGGGTGAGAACGATCAGCGGCTCGGTCAGCACAGGGGTCCAGCGCAGACTGCTGGGCACCGCCACGTGATCCGCCACAACCGCCGCATCCAGCTGGCCCGAGACGACCTCGCTCATCAGCTCCTCGGACACACCGACGCGCAGCCTAAAGTTCAGGTAGGGAAAGCTGGCGCGCAACGTCGCAAGCGCCTGCGGCATCAGTGAATTTGCCCCGGTCCGCAACGACCCGAGCGCCACGGTGCCGCGCATCTGCTCCCCCGCGACGGAGGCCTTTGTGTCCGACACGATCTGCAGGATCGACTGGGCCGAGCGGACCATTTCGGCGCCCTTTGTGGTCAAGGCGGGCGGGCGGCGGGTGCGGTCGAACAACTGCGTGCCAATCTCTGCCTCTAGCGCCGCGATCTGCTGGCTGACGGCAGAGGCGGTCAGGTTCACGGCCTGCGCCGCCGCGGCAAAGCCGCCGTGCTGGCTAATGGCCAATAAAGTCTCAAGCTGACGTGTATCCATACCTCAAGATAAGATATACTAAATGTAATGGCAAGAATTACGCGCTTTGATATGGTTATTCTTGTGTTATTCACGAAACTGACACCAAACCCGTGGCGGATAAACCGCTGCTTCTCTCACAGGGAGTCCTCCTATGACGTTTCGTTCGGGCCTTGCCGCCCTTTTCACCGCTGCCAGCCTGATTGCAGCCCCCGCAACAGCCGACACCTACCCCGAGCGCGAGGTAGAGTTCATCGTGCCCTGGTCCCCCGGTGGCGGCTCTGACACCCTGATGCGTCTTGTGGCCAACAATGTGCAGCCCTTCCTTGGCGTGGAAATGCCCGTGATCAACATGCCCGGCGTCGGCGGCACCGTGGGCCTGCGCGAGGCCTCGCGCCGCGCCGCGGATGGCTATACCATCAGCCAAGTGCACGAAGGTCTGCTGGTCGCCACCGAAACCGGCATCACCGATCTGGCATGGGATGACTTTGACCCGATCGCACTGATGACAGCATCGCCCCAGTATCTGGTGGCGGGCAAATCCGACAATTACAGCAATTTCGAAGAATTCGTGACCTACGCCAAGGCACATCCCGGCGAGATTTCCATGGGCGTCACCTTGGCCGGCGTCCCGCATCTGCACGCCGCGATGATCGAACAGGCCTTCGGGCTTGAATTCAAATACGTCGGCTATGAGGGCACGGGCGAACGCGTGCGCGCGCTGGTTGGCGGCAACCTTGATGTGGCGATCGGCGACATCAGCTCCTCCAAGCAATTCGTCGACAACGGCGATCTGACCTTCCTTGCCGTCGGCGCGACTGACCGGGTGGACGCCGCCCCCGATGTGCCGACCTTCAAAGAGCTGGGTCAGGATCTTGAGCTGAACGTCACCCGCGGCATCGTGATGCCCAAAGGGGCCCCGCAAGAGGTCCGCGACACGCTTGAAGCCGCGCTGCAAGAGATGGCCCAAGACCCCACCTATATCGAGCAGACCAACAACGCGGGTGCCGATGTCGGGTTCCGCGGTCAGGAAGACTACCGCGCCTATCTGAGCAAACTGGACGAGACAGTGAAATCGCTGTCGTCGGTTCTGGCCCCATGAACGGGCACGACCCCATGAAGGCACAGGAGGCGGGCTTGGTTGCCCGCCTTCTGAGCTATGTCTTCCTCCTGCTGGCCTCGATCGCATTGTTCATCTCGGCCAGCGGCATTGCGACCTCGCGTTTTGAAAAGCTTGGCGCGGGGGCGTTCCCCAAGATCATCTTTGGCGCGATGGCGATCGTATCAGCCATCGCGATCATCGACGCGCTGCGCCAGATCCCCCGCCACGCTTACGGTGATTTCGCCATACAGGCCGTAGCATGGGCGAAACGCTGCTATCTGGTGTTTGTCTGCCTTGGCGCGCTCACCGCCTATCTGCTGGTCATTCCGGTGCTGGGGTTTTCCATCGCCAGCCTGATCTTCCTTTTCGTGCTTCAGGTGATCCTGATGCCACGCACGCCCAAGTCGATCGCCCTCGCCGCTGTGGTGGCGGTGGTTTTCTCCTTCGGGCTGAACTGGCTTTTTGCCGAAGTGTTCACCGTCTTCCTACCGCGCGGAGTGCTTTGAATGACTGATTTCATGACAGGGGCCGCGCAGATTTTCACGCTGGCGACACTCGCCTATATGCTGGCTGGGTCCGTCGCGGGCATCGTTGCGGCGGCGATCCCCGGTTTCACCGTCACGATGGCGATTGTGCTGACCCTGCCGCTGACCTTCACGATGGAGCCTTTGCAAGGCATCGCCGTGATGCTCTCGGTATATGTGGGCGGTTATACTGGCGGGCTGATCTCGGCGGCGTTGCTGGGCATCCCCGGCACGCCATCGTCGGTCGCCACGACCTTTGACGCCTTCCCCATGGCGCGCAACGGCGAACCGGGGCGCGCGCTGTCCATCGGGGTCTGGGCGTCCTTCTTTGGCACCGTGATCTCGACCATCGTGCTGATTTTCGCCGCACCGCCGCTCGCGCTTTTTGCCGTGCGCCTTGGCCCGTGGGAGTATTTCTCGCTCATCGTCTTCGCCCTCACAATCGTCGCCAGCCTTGTCGGCACCTCTGCCATGCGCGGCATTCTGGCGGGGCTGATCGGGCTTGCAATCTCTACCGTGGGGACGGACCCGATCATGGGCCGCCCGCGCTTTGATTTCGGCATAGAGATGCTGCAGGCCGGCCTGCCGTTTCTGGTCGTGCTGATCGGGATCTTCGCCATTTCCCAGCTTGTGTCAGAGGTAGAGAATGCCGACAGCGTGCGGTCGGGCAATGCGCTGGTCACAGGGGCCATCGATTTCCAGACATGGACCGTGATGAAGGAAGTGTTGATGCGTCCCGTCAACCTGCTGCGGTCCTCCATCGTCGGCGTGCTGATCGGTGCCCTGCCCGGTGCGGGCGGGTCCATCGCCAACCTCGTCGCCTATGACCAGGCCAAACGCGGGTCCAAGAATAGTGACAAATTCGGCACCGGTGAACCCGACGGCATCGTCGCCTCCGAGGCGGGCAACTCCGCCACCGCGGGCGGCGGGCTGATCCCGCTTATCGGTCTGGGCATCCCCGGATCGGCTGTCGATGCGATCCTCATGGCGTCGCTGATGGTGCATGGTATCTCGGTCGGGCCACGGCTGATCATGGATCACGGTGACCTTGTCTATGGCATGTTCATCGCGATGGTGGTCGCGTCCTTCATGATGCTGATCGTGTCGATCTGTTCTATGCGGCTGTTCCTGCGGGTGACCGAAGTGCCCAAATGGCTGATCGTGCCGGTGGTGATGACCTGCTGCGTCGTGGGCACCTTTGCGCTGAACAACCGCGTGACCGACCTTTACCTGCTGATCTTTATCGGCATCACCGGCTACACGCTGCGCGCCCTTGGCTATGCGCTGGCACCTTTGGTGCTGGGGGTCATTCTGGGCCCGATCGCCGAAACCAACCTGCGGCGCGCGCTGATGACGGACGAAGACCCGACGCTGTTCTTCACCCGCCCCATCAGCCTGATTTTCCTGATTGCGGCTGTCGTGTCCATTGTCTGGGCCATCCGCAGTCACCTCAAAAACCGTCCATCTACAGAAAGGCCATCCCATGCGCCTACGTCATGATCCCGTCTACCCGTCGCGCCGCTCGCCCATCCTGGCCGAGAATGTCGTCGCCACCTCGCAACCGCTGGCGACCCAAGCCGGTCTGTCCATCCTGCAACAAGGCGGCAACGCTGTGGATGCGGCCATCGCCACGGCGGCGGTGCTAACAATCGTCGAGCCCACGGGCTGCGGCCTTGGCTCTGACGCCTTCTGCATCCTGTGGGACGGCAAGCAGCTGCACGGGCTGAACGCCTCGGGCCGCGCGCCCGCCGCTTGGACGCCCGAATATTTCAAGGACGGCATCCCCGAACATGGCTGGGACGCCGTGACCGTCCCCGGTGCCGTCAGCGCCTGGGTCGAACTGTCTGAAAAATTCGGCAGCCTCGGCCTGTCGACCGTGCTGGCCCCCGCGATCCGCTATGCTGAAGACGGCTTTATCGTGTCGCCTGTCGTGGGCACGGCATGGGCCAAAGGGGCCGCGGTGCTCAAGGACCAGCCCGGCTTTGCCGAGACTTTCATGCCCGAGGGACGCGCGCCCAAACCCGGCGAACGCTTCCGCAACCCCGGTGCCGCACGCACCCTGCGCGCTATTGCCGAAACCAAGGGCCGCGCCTTCTACGAAGGCGAGATCGCGCAAGAGATCGCGGCCTTCGCCAAGGCCAATGGCGGCGCGATGACAGCCGACGATCTGGCAGCGCATCACAACGACTGGTGCGGCACCATCAGCCAAAGCTTTGACGACGTGGAATTGCACGAGATCCCGCCAAACGGTCAGGGCATCGCCGCGCTGATGGCGCTTGGCATGTTGCAGCACACCGACATTCGCGACCACGGCCCAGACGATCTGGCCGCCGTGCATTTGCAGATCGAGGCGATCAAACTCGCCTATGCCGACCTGCACGCCTATGTCGCCGATCGCGATCACATGACCGATGTGGACGAAGCGGCCCTGCTTGACTCCGATTACCTTAAATCCCGCGCCGCCTTGATTGATGCCAACAAGGCGCAGGACTTTGGCGCGGGGGCCCCGAAACAGGGCGGCACCGTGCTGCTGAACGTCGGTGATGCCTCGGGCATGATGGTCAGCTTTATCCAGTCGAACTACGCGGGCTTCGGCTCTGGCGTGGTGGTGCCGGGCACGGGTGTGTCCATGCAGAACCGCGGCTTTGGCTTCACGACGCAGGACGGCCACCCCAATCAGGTCGCACCCGGCAAACGCCCCTTCCACACGATCATTCCGGGCTTCGCCATGAAGAACGGCGCGCCGCTGATGGCCTTCGGCATGATGGGCGGGCCTATTCAGGCACAGGGGCATATGCAGCTTTTGCTGCGCACGCAGCTGTGGGACCAAGACCCTCAGACCGCCGCCGATGCCCCCCGCTGGCGCGCGATCGAGGGGTTGGCCGTCGCTTGCGAACCGTCGATGCCTGCCGATCTGCTCGACGGGCTCAAGGCGCTTGGCCATGCGATCCAGATCGAGGCGCCGGACAACGCCTTTGGCTTCGGCGGCGCGCAACTGGTGCAACGCAACGCGGCAGGCGGCTACGCCGCGGGCTCTGATCCGCGCAAAGACGGGCAAGCCGCAGGCTTCTGATCCCGCGCCACAGGGGCGAGCGGAAGGGTCACGCCTCCGCTCGCCCTTTACGGGCCGGCAGCGCCCCTATATCGATCTTTCGACAACGCAGGCATTCCCATGAACTATATCAAACGCATCGGCATCGACGCCTATATGATCTTGCTGCTGGCCACCGTGATCGCGGGCATTGTGCTGCCTGCCACAGGTGTCGCCGCCGAAGGCCTGCGCGGGGTGACCTTCTGGGCCGTCTCGTTACTGTTCTTTCTGTATGGGGCCAAGCTGGACCCAAGCGCGGTCAAGGCTGGCATCACAAATTGGCACCTGCAGGGGATGACCTTTGGCGCGACCTATGTGCTGTTTCCACTGATTGGCCTGCTGCTGGCGACGCTGTGCAGCCCGATCCTCGGGGCGACGGTGACCATGGGGCTGCTGTTTTTGTCGGTGCTGCCCTCGACCGTGCAATCCTCTATCGCCTTCACCTCGATTGCGGGCGGCAATGTGCCTGCGGCGATCTGCGCGGCCTCCGTCTCTAACCTCGTCGGGGTCATTCTGACGCCGGTCTTGGTGACCTTGCTGCTGCATCAGGGCGACGGCGGCGTCAGTCTGGATGCCATCGGCAAAATCGGCGTGCAGATCTTGCTCCCTTTCATCGTCGGGCAGGTGATGCGTCCGCTGGTGGGCGGGTTTGTGCAACGCCACAAGCTGCTGACCATGATCGTGGACCGCGGGTCGATCATGCTGATCATCTACTCTGCCTTCAGCGCGGGCACAGTCTCGGGCCTTTGGTCCGCGATCCCCGTCACCACGCTGATGCTGCTCTTTGCCGTGGTCTGGCTGTTTCTGGCCGTGGGCATGTGGTCGATGATCGCCTTTGGCAAGGCTGCGGGGATGCCCGACGCGGATCGCGCGGTGCTGTTCTACTGCGGGTCCACCAAAAGCCTTGCCAGCGGGTTGCCCATTGCCACGGCGCTTTTTGCGCCCGATCTGGTCGGTGCCATCGTTTTGCCGCTGATGATCTACCATATCTCGCAGCTTCTGGTCTGCGCCTTCGTCTCGCAGCGCGCGTCGCGTCGGGCCGCTGCGGCACCTGCCTAAAGTTACCCATGGGTATCCTTTTTGCCGATCACCCCCGCGCCCGCGCGCGGGTCTTTGCCGGTCGGGGCACCACGGCCTAAGCCACAGCAGAAACACGCAATTTTCCGCCGAGATTTGGCGGGGTGGCGGCGTGCATCGGTAGGGGACACGCGTTACGAAAACGCGAAAAGGCAGCAGGCTGCCGACCCGACAAGAAGGACCCTTTCGATGGCAGATAAAACAAAACGAAGCTGGTTTGGCCGTACCGTACTGGCCGCGGTGATGCCCGTGGCCGCGCAGGCCCAGACCGTGCAGGACGGCATGGCCGCGTTCGAGCAAGGCGATTATACCCACGCGCTGGAGCTGCTGCTGCCGCTGGCCGAACAGGGCGACGCCGAGGCGCAATGTCAGGTCGGCCGCCTATACTATCGCGGCGGCGATGGTGTGCCGCAAAGCTTTGATGATTCCGTCGCATGGGCGAAGAAGTCTGCCGAGCAGAACAACCCCTGCGGGTTGAACTCTCTGGGCGTGTCCTACCGCTTTGGTCAGGGCGTCGACCCCGATGCGAAAACCGCGTTCGACTATTTCACCCGCGCTGCGGCCCAAGGGTTTGACAAGGCGCAGTTCAGTCTGGGCAACATGCATGAACTGGGCGAAGGCACAGCGCAAAGCGATGCAGAGGCCCGCGCCTGGTATCGCAAAGCGGCAGAGCAAGGCAATGCCATGGGCCAGTACCGCTTGGGCATCTTGTTGCTGGAAGGTCGCGGCGGCGAGGCGGCCCCCGAAGAAGCACAGCAGCTTTTGCGTGCCTCGGCGGAACAGGGTCTGGCTGACGCGCAATATTCGCTGGGGTGGATGGCCAACCACGGCGTCGGGGTAAAGCAGGACCACGGCCAAGCACTTGAATGGTATCGGCTCGCGGCAGAACAGGGCTATGCCCCCGCGCAGATCAATCTGGGCAACCTCTATGCCGAGGGGCTTGGCACCTCGCAAGATGACGAGAAAGCCGTCGGCTGGTACTATGAGGCAGCGCGCAATGGCGTCCCCGCTGCGCAGGTCAACATGGGTAAGCACTATGCGCTTGGACGCGGTGTGCAGCAGGACTTTGACGAGGCGATGGTCTGGTATCAGCAAGCTGCGGAATACGGCGAACCCGTTGCCTATCTGAACGTAGGATTGCTGTATGAAAACGGTCAGGGCCGCCCCGCCGATCCGGCAGAGGCCGCGCGCTGGTACCGTGCCGCCGCCGAACGCGGAGAGCCCCGATCCCTTGCCAAGCTCGCGCATTTCTATGCCGAAGGGATCAGCGTCACACCGGACCCCGTGACCGCATGGGCGTTGCAGGATACCGCGATGGCCTATGACCGCGACGGCGCGCTGGATGCGCCCGAAGAACGGTTGATGCAAATGGGCCAGCAGTTGGCACCCCAGCAAAAAGGTGAGGCAAAGGCGCTGGCGCAAAGCTGGCAGAACGGGGAAGAGCTGGTCTTGCCTTAACGGTCCAGCCAAAGCTGTGACCACGGCCCATATGGACAAAATGTCCATTTTGACTATATTGTGCGGTGACGCTACAGGAGAGCCCCATGACACGTGTCACCGCCACCGAATTCAAGAACAACATCGGCGCATTCAGCGATGCGGCGATGAGCGAGCCTGTCATCATCACCAGCCATCAACGTGACCGTCTGGTGCTGTTGTCAGCGGATGAATACCGTCGCCTGACTGCCCTGACCGAAGGGGTGACCGCGCAGGATAAAGACCGCGTGGCGCGCGGGCTTGAACGGCATCGCAGCACGATACTGGAACTTGCCAAACGATGACGGAGCCCCGCTGGGTTACCCGCGAACTTGTTGAATACATGCATGATTGCGTTCTGGAACTGGCGGGCGGCGCGCGCGGGTTGCGCGATAGTGACCTACTGGAATCCGCACTGGCCCGCCCGATGAACCTATATGCCTTTGGTGAAACGTCGCTTTTTGAACTGGCCGCCTGCTATGCCGAAGCCATCGCCCGCAACCACGCCTTTGTCGATGGCAACAAGCGCACGGCCTTTTTTGTCGCCAGCGATTTTCTGGACCAGAACGGATACGAGCTGCAAGCCGCTGTGGATCAGGAACACGCCGATATGATGGTGGAACTGGCCCAAGGCAAAATGACCCGCGCCGACGCTGCCGCACATTTACGCAACCACAGCATCAAGACCTCTGCGACCTGACGTTTCGCGTTGGCGCGTAACTTTAGATAGAATTAATCATTGTTTCCCTGCTAGAAACACCGGTGTGATAAACGCCACCCGTGGGCCGGCAAGGAGACGACAATGAATACACAGAATATGCCTGCGCCCGATGGGGCAACACCGGCGCACCCGATCCCTGTCGAGGCGGATCTGGCCAAGGCCGATGTCGGGTTGATCGACTTTGCCAAAAAAGCGGGGAAGAACATTTTTTCGGTGATCCCCGATGCGACGCGCACGCAAAGCTATCTGAAAGGGCCGGCCAAGATCCACTATGTCTGTGACCCTGATATGGTGACCGAACTGCTGGCCGGTGTCGGGCGTCGCTTTCCCAAGGCGGAGTTTACACATAACGTCATCGGCCCCGTTGTCGGCAACGGCATGATCCTGTCGGAAGGCGAGAAATGGCGCGCGCAACGACATCGCTATGCCCCGCTTTTTGCCGCGCGCAACCTGCCCGTGCTGACCCGACATTTTGCCCAGACCGGCGACGAGCTGGCGGATTTCTTTGCGCGCACGGCGGGCGAGGTCGATGTATCGGATGCGGCGCAAGAGGCGACGCTTACCAATATCTCGCGGGTGATGTTCTCGGGGAACGAGGCCGTGTCCAAGCAGGATGTCCGTCAGGGGATGCGACGGTTCACCGACTATATCAGCTATATGTCGCTGTTCGACCTGATGGGGCTGCCGAAGTGGGTGCCCCGTCTGAAATGGCTGCGCAGCAAGAAAGCGATCCGTGATCTGCGGCAGTTGACCCATGACGTGATCGCCAACCGCCGTGCGCAGCGCCATGCAGAGGCGGTCGATTTTCTTGACCTGCTGATCGAGGCGCTTGAGACGGATAAGGAAGATGTCGAAACGACGGTCGATAACCTGCTGACCTTTGTCGCGGCGGGCTATGAAACCTCGGCCAATACAATCGCTTGGGGGCTGTATCTTCTGGCGATGCACCCCGAGGTACAGACCGATCTGCGCGCCGAGGTGATGGAGGCCTGCGGTGACGGGCCCATCGGCTTTCACGATCTGCCCAAGATGCCCAAGCTGCACGCACATGTGCGCGAAACCCTGCGGATGTATCCCGCAGGTGCCTTGTTCGCCCGTGATGCGACGGATGAGGTGACGATCAAGGATGTGACGTTCAAGAAGGGCGATGTGATCATGTTCCCGGTCTATGCGCTGCACCGGAACGAGCTGCTGTGGGACAATGCGGCGCTGTACCAGCATGACCGGTTTCTGGACCGTAAGTACCCGCGCGGACAGTATATTCCTTTTGGGGACGGGCCGCGCATCTGCATCGGGGCGCAATATGCCGAGACAGAGATTATGGTGCTGCTGGCCTCGGTGCTGCGGCGGGCGTCTTTTGAACTGACGGACCACCCTGTCGCGCCACCGAACTTGACCTTTACCATGCGGCCCGATGGCCCGCTGATGTTACGGGCCGTGCCGGTAGATCAGGCGGCGGTGGAATAGCTTTCGGGCTTAACCGCCTTGGCCGCATCCGCTGCCTTGAGCACAACACAGAAGGTGGTGCCCACGCCGAGCTTGCTTTTATAGGCGATGCTGCCGCCGTGGGCATCCACGATACGTTTCGAGATAGACAGGCCAAGGCCCGTGCCCTGGAACTTGCGTTGATCGCTTGAATCGATCTGGCCGAATTCCTCGAAGATGACGCTTTCGCTGCCTTCGGGAATCCCGATGCCCTGATCCGCGACCGAAATCACGAGGTTCTCGTCCTCGCGTTTGAGGCCCACACGGATGGTGCCCCCCGCTTCCGAGAATTTGGCGGCATTGGACAGCAGGTTCACGATCACCTGATCGAGCCGTTTCTTGTCGCCGCGCACGATGGGCTGGTCTGCGGCGACGTTGATCTCTACCGCGACGCCAAAGCGGCTGGCATAGGGCTGGAACGAATGGGCGGCCGTGTTCACGACCTCGGCCAGATCCACATTGCCCAGATCAAGCGAGAATTTCCCCACATCCGCTGATTGCAAAAGCAGCAAATCCCCGACGAGATCCCCCAGACGGTTCGAGTTGCGCGTCGCGATATCGAGCAGCCGCGACATTTTGTCCGGCACCTCGCCCGCTGACCCTGCGTTGATCAGGTCAAGCGCACCGCGGATCGACGTGAGCGGCGTGCGCAATTCGTGGCTGACGGTGGACAGGAAACGGGTCTTGGCCTCGCTTGCGGCGAGGGCATTCTTGTTCTCGGTCTGAAGCGCGAGGCGGTTCTTCATCAGCGCGGAATACCCTTTGATGAAGGTCCGGGCGAGTTCGAACACGAAGCCCAGAACAAACAGCGCGGTAAAGAGGTTCAGCCAGATTTCAGAGTCCAGCGAGGGGCGCGCCACGACGACATCGCGGATCGGGATATAGAGGATCGCCCCGATGTAGATCGCCAGCCGAAACCCCAGCACATACAAAAACTGGTGGTTGTTCATCGCCGCGAAGATAGAGGCGGAAATCAACAGGAAAAGCGGCAGAAAGTGGCTGTTTCCCACGCCCTGCTGGATCGCGATCGAGATGCAGAACATCGCAATCGTCGTCGCACTGAGCGCCGTGGTCATGTAGATATGGAACAGCGATTTGCGGATCTTCAGGGTCTTGGACCGGGTGTTGCGCAGGATGTAGCGCAGCACGACGATGTCATAGATTTCGCATAAGGCGATCGCGAAAAAGAAAAACAGCGCGACCCTCAGTTCATAGTAATACCCTGCCAAAGCAATAGCTGCGGTATAGATGATCGCCCGCTGGCCAAACGCCCGGCTGCCCACAAGCGCATAATCCCGCAGCCGACTTAGAACCGGGCGGGCCTGAGGCAAATTAACATTGTCAATTGCTTCCATGTTGCGCTTCCTCCGTCAGCCTGGCGCGGAATTGAGCGCCAAACGAATCTGCTGATATTTCACTACGATACACCTCAACTATTGGTGGAAAATTTGTTGCGATCATGGCAGAACCGTGGCTGTATGCATTTTGTTAACTTTTTCGTTACTTGAGCGGAGCTTTAGGCAGAGAACAATGGGTATCCAGAACGCAAAATCGCACCAGCGTGCAGAGACGATCCAGTTGGAGCCTTCGGTTCAGGCCGCTCTTCAGACACGACCCGTTGAAAGTGATGTAACTTCTTACGCGACACGGCTGGAAGAGACAGTGGTGCATATCGGCAACCAGTATCGGTATGGCCAACTCTATTCAGATTTTCTGAAAGCACGCAAATCAGTTTTTATCGATCAAAAGGAATGGGATCTGCCCCATACCGAAGGGATGGAGTTTGACCAGTACGACACCCCCCAAAGCCGGTCTGTCGTGATCCATGAATACGGCCGGGTGCTGGCGGGCGTGCGGTTGCTGCCCACCACGGCGCAATGCGGCTGTTATACCTATATGCTGAAAGACGCACAGCGCGGTATGTTGCCGGATATCCCTGAATATGTGCTTTACGAAGACGCGCCGGTGATGCCCCATGTCTGGGAAGCCACGCGGCTGTTTTTGTCAAGAAACGAGCCCGCGCATCGGCGGCTGGCGATCCAGACCAAGCTGATCCGGGGCATGGCGCGTGCCGCGACCGAACAAGGGGCGACCCATGTGATCGGGATCGTGCCTGCCGTGTTCCAACGCTGGATGAACCGTCTGGGGATGAGCGCCCTGCCCTTGGGCCCCAAGCTGAACATCAGCGGCGACAATACGCAGGCCGCGATCATGCATGTGGCGAATTACGCCGACCCGACCCCGCCTGACGCGCGATAAGCGACCAGAATGGTATCGACTGCACGGGTGACATGCTGGTCGATATCCTTGTAGGGGCGCGTCGTCAGCCCCAGTTGCGCACGGACCATGCCAAACCCCTTGAGCAATGAAATAAGGTCTTCGGCCACATCACGCGGGTCGAAATCGTCGCGCAGGTCGCCGTTTTCCTGCCCTTGCACCAGCAGACCGCAAACGGCGGCGCAAACCGCCTCGAAGGCGGCGGTATAGAAGGTGCGCCCGATCTGCGGGTAATCGCGGGCGACCTCGTGGATCAGGCAGGTAAATTCGACCGAATCCTGCTCCCCTAGAAAACTCAGGAATTTGCGCCCGAACGACATCAGCGCGGTGCGCAAATCGGGATGGTCCGAGATATCTCCCAACACCTCGGCGCGAAAAACCTCTGCCTCGGCCTCGAGCACATTTTGCAGGATCTCCGACATATTGTCGAAATGGCGATAGATCGTCGCCTTGGACACAGAAGCCTCGCGCGCCAAAAGGTCCGTCGTGACTTTTTCAAAGCCTTTGACGAAGAACAGGGCGCGCGCTGTCGACAGTATTCGCGATTTTGATGCGTTTTCATTCATATTGCAGAACTAGGACGTGTATGGGTGAAATAAAAGTGCTGAACGGTACCAAGGGGGGTTGAACTGTACGTCACTGCGCGTAAGTACCGCCCAGTACTCGAAAGGCCTTTGACATGAAGCAGCTGATTTCCGTCCTTTTATGCGCCACCCTTGCGACGCCTCTTGTTGCACAGGACGCAGATGACCTGACCCCCTCGGGCACGCCCGCGCCGATCAGGTCGGTCAAATTGATAGAGGCGGGCGGTGCCGCGTCGCAGGTGCAGCGGGTCTTTTTCGGCAAGATTGCAGCGCTGGAAACAGTGGACCTGTCGTTCGAGGTTGGCGGCCGCATGGTGATGTTCGACGCCCAAGAAGGGCAGTTCCTGCAAGAAGGCGTGCAGATCGCGGCGCTGGACCCGGTGCCGTTTGAACGCGCGGTACAACGTGCCGAGGTGCAGTTGACCCAAGCCGAACGGGATTTCGAACGTTCGCAAACGCTGGCCAAAAGCAACGCGGTGTCCACGGCACAGGCGCAGGATACGGAAACCGCCCGCGATCTGGCGCGGATCGCGTTGAGCGAGGCCCGCGAGGCGCTGGACCACGCGACGCTGATCGCCCCCTTCCGCGCCTTGGTCGCATCGCGTCTGACGCCGAATTATGCCAATGTCTCTCCGGGTCAGGCCATTGTGCGACTGCATGATATGTCGGAAGTACGCGTCGAGATCGACGTTCCCGAGCAGATGTTCCAGATGTATTCAAATGCGGCTGACGTCGAATTTACCGGCACCTCGCCGCTATTTGCCGGTGGTGTGCCGCTTGAATTGCGCGAGTTCAACGCCGAAACGCAAAGCATCGGGCAAAGCTACCGCGTGACGCTGGCGCTCCCCTCTGATCGGGTCACACCGAAACTGATCCCCGGCGCATCGATGAGCGTCACCGCGCGGATCGCGGCAGGTGACGACACTGCAACGACCCTGCCCCCTTCTGCCGTGGTCATGGCCGAGGATCAGGCGCGGGTCATGGTCTATACCCCTGACGAGACCGGCGAACAGGGTCAGGTCAGCTGGGTCAACGTCGACGTGTCCTCGAATACCGGCACAGATATCATCGCCATGGGGCTTGAGCCGGGCACCCTGGTTGTTGGCGCTGGCACACAGTTGCTGCGCGAGGGCGACACCGTGCGCCCCTTCAACGGGTTGAGCATCGAGTAAACTATGAAAATCGCACGTTTCTCCATTGAAAATCCGCTTTATACGTGGATTTTCATCCTCTTCGCCCTGTTTGGGGGTGTGTTTGGCTACCTGTCGGTCGGCAAGCTGGAAGACCCGAGCTTTACCTTGAAATCCGCCATCGTCGCCACCGCCTATCCCGGTGCCAGCGCGGCAGAGGTGGCAACCGAAATCTCTGAGGTGCTAGAGGCTGAAATCCAGCAGATGGACGAGGTCAAGACCGTCACCTCGCGCAATACCCACGGGCTGTCGGTCATCGAAGTCGAAATGCAGGATGAATACGACGGGACCGAGCTGCCACAGGTCTGGGACGATCTGCGGGATCGTGTGTCTGACGCGGCAAGCTCACTGCCCTCGGGGGCCTATCCGTCACAGGTGAACGACGACTTTGGCGATGTTTTTGGTATCCTTTATGCCGTCTCCGCCCCCGGCTTTTCGGATTCCGAGATCTGGGAGATCGCGACCTTTATCCGGCGTGACCTGCTGACGGT
>NZ_DGMH01000054.1:0-463 GCF_002388305.1 Sulfitobacter sp. UBA4523 | reverse complement strand
GTGACCTGCTGACGGTCGACGGTGTTGCCAATGTCGATATCGACGGGCTGCCGGAAGAGGCGATTTTTGTCGAACCGTCGTCGCAAAAGATGTCACAGCTTGGCATTGATCCCAGCGTGATCATCGGCGCGATCAGTGAATCCACAGCGATCAACCCCACCGGCTTTGTCGAAACTGGCGATACCAACCTGCGGATCGACGGTCCCTCGGGCGATGATAGTGTAGGTGACATCAGCGCCTTGACCTTCGGCTTTCAGGGCGAGGTGCTGAATCTGCTGGACGTGGCAACCGTGTCGCGGGGCCGTGTGGACGCCCCCGACCACCTTTTGCGTCAAGACGGGCAAGAGGTCTTCACCCTTGGCGTTTCGGGACTGGAATCGGAAAATATCGTCGAGGTCGGCAAACGCGTCGAAGCGCAGCTTGAGACCTTGCAAACCTTCCTTCCCGTCGGGGTCGAGATCAC
>NZ_DGMH01000073.1:30189-30338 GCF_002388305.1 Sulfitobacter sp. UBA4523 | reverse complement strand
CGGATCATCAATATCCACCATTCTTTCCTGCCCAGCTTCAAGGGGGCGAACCCCTATAAGCAAGCGTTCCAGCGCGGGGTCAAGCTGATCGGGGCGACATCGCATTACGTGACCGCCGATCTGGATGAAGGGCCGATTATCGAACAGGA
>NZ_DGMH01000073.1:29452-30094 GCF_002388305.1 Sulfitobacter sp. UBA4523 | reverse complement strand
GAAGGGCCGATTATCGAACAGGACATTGTGCGCGTCACCCATGCGCAATCCGCCGAAGACTATGTCTCGCTCGGGCGGGATGTCGAAAGTCAGGTATTGGCGCGGGCCATTCACGCGCATATCCACCGGCGCGTGTTTGTGAATGGCAACAAGACGGTGGTCTTCCCTGCCTCGCCGGGGTCTTACGCCTCTGAACGGATGGGGTGAGCCACGGGGGCGCTAGCCGATGGTCGGCACATGCGCCCCTGCGTCCTTGTCCAACAGATCGATCAGCCGCGGATCATCCGCGACCTCGACCTGCCGCTTGAATGGGGTAAACCCGCTGCGGACGTAAAAGGACAGCGCCTGCGGACTGTCGAGCGTGCAGGTATGTAGATGGAACCGCGAGATCGGCCGCGCCCAAGCCGAGCGGATCGCGTGGTTCATCAGATAGCGCCCGGCACCCGATCCGATCAGCGCGGGGGTCAGCCCGAAATAGGCCAGCTCGCACGTGCCATCAGCCGTGAACTTAAGCTCGAGCAGCGCCTCGTCGCGACCATCCTTGGTCAGCGTGAAAAACTGCGTGTCCGCATCCGACAACAGCGCCTGCAATTCGGCGTCGGTTTTTGTGAGCCGCCCGAACCACAGCCAATCCTGTCCGAC
>NZ_DGMH01000073.1:24923-29376 GCF_002388305.1 Sulfitobacter sp. UBA4523 | reverse complement strand
CACAGCCAATCCTGTCCGACCCGCCGAAAGATATCACGGTACCAGTCCAGTGTCGGGGTCAACGCGCGCAGGGTCACGCCCTCGGGGGCGGGGACATCCCGCAGGGGGGCGGCCTCGCGCATCTCAAGATGTGTGACAACCATCGCCAGTTTGCCAAGCGGTACGTCGTGATATCCGTCGGTCAGCATCAGACCAGCCCTTTTTCCTTGAACAGCTCCATCATCGAGGTCTGCGGGCGCGGGCCAATGTGGCTGATCACCTCGGCTGCGCAGATGTTGCCCATCTTGCCGCATGTCTCGAGGTCACGACCCGTTGCCATGCCATAAAGGAACCCCGCCGCGAATTGATCGCCGGCGCCTGTGGCATCCACGGGGGTCACCTTGGTCACCGGCACGTCGACACGTTCGCCCTTGCGGATCAGCGTCACGCCGTCGCCGGACCGGGTGCAGACGACCGTGTCACAGATCGCCGCCGTGCGGGTCAGCGCGTCTTCCAGATCGTCGGTTTCCCACAAGGCGCGGATCTCGGCTTCGTTGCCGATGACATAGCCTAGATCGTTTTCGATCAGCGCGAGGAAGTCATCCCGGTGGCGTTCGACGCAGAAGGGGTCGGAAATCGCGATCCCCGCCATGCCGCCGCCCGCCGTGGCCGCGCGGGCCGCTTCGCGGAAGGCGGTTTTGCCGGCGTCGTGGTCAAAAAGGTAGCCTTCGAGGAACATCAGCTTGGCGCTGGAGGCCACCGCCTGCGGAACGTCGTCCGAGGTAAGCCCCGTGGAGATCCCAAGATAGGTGTTCAAAGAGCGTTCCCCGTCCGGGGTCACAAAGATCATGCAGCGCGAGGTCGGGTTCTCGCCCCCGGTCACAGGCGCGTTGACAAAATCAATGCCGATGTCTGTCATCGCTTTGGCATAGAACTGCCCCAGATCATCGTCATTCACCCGCCCGATAAAGGCCGTGGGCAAGCCAAGCGCGCCGATGCCCGCAATGGTATTGGCGACCGACCCGCCGGGGGTCTGAAGACGGTCTTGCATCGTCGCATACAGGTTTTCGGCGCGGTCACGCTCGATCAGCTGCATAATGCCTTTCTCGATGCCGTTATCTTGCAGAAACGCGTCATCCGCATGCGAGATCACATCGACAACAGCGTTGCCGATGCCAACCACTTCGTATTGGGTCATTCGGTTTTTTCCTCATAGGGGCAAAGGTCACGGATGATGCAGGTTCTGCATAGGGGTTTGCGTGCTTTGCAATGGTATCGCCCGTGCAGGATCATCCAGTGGTGGGCATGGTGTTGGAAATCGACGGGGATATTATCCTCGATCGCGCGTTCTACTGCATCGACGGTTTTGCCGGGGGCGATGCGTGTGCGATTGCCGACGCGAAAGATATGCGTGTCCACCGCCTGCGCCGGATAGTGCCACCACATATTCAGCACAACATTCGCGGTCTTGCGGCCCACGCCGGGCAACGATTGCAGCGCCGCGCGGCTGTTGGGCACGACCCCGTCATAGTCATCCACCAGAATCTGGCTCAGCTTCATCACGTTCTTGGCCTTCTGGCGGAACAGGCCGATCGTCTTGATGTGTTCGGTCAGCCCCTCCAGCCCGAGGTCCAGCATCTGCTGCGGGTGCTCGACAATCTCGAACAGGGATTTGGTGGCCTTGTTCACGCCCGCATCCGTGGCCTGCGCGCTCAGCGCGACAGCGACCAGCAACGTATAGACGTTGGTGTGATCCAGCTCGCCTTTCGGTTCCGCCTCGGCGTCCTGAAAGCGGGTGAAAATCTCGCGGATCGTGTGATAATCAAGGGTTTTGGCCATGCGCCAAGGGTATGCGTGGTTTCGCCTCTCAGGGCAAGCCGCGCGCGGCGGATTTTACGGGCGTCGCTGCGGCAGGGGGCTGCGTCATTTGGCGCATGTTTCGGGTCGCGCGGGGGCGGGGCCTGCCGTAGTCTGCCCCTATGACACATGCACAGCACACGCCCCAAACCACCGCCCCCGAAGATGCCACCACCGCTGACGGCAGCGCCTATCACTACGGTGTGATGCGGCGGGCGATTGATCTGATCGATGCCGCCGCCGACCCGCTGGCGCTGGATCAGATCGCGGGCGAAATGGGGATGAGCCCGGCGCATTTCCAGCGGCTCTTCTCACAGTGGGTGGGGGTGTCGCCGAAACGCTATCAGCAATATCTGATGCTGGATCACGCCAAATCGCTGCTGCGCGACCGCTTTACCACGCTCGACACGGCGCACGAGCTGGGGCTGTCCGGCTCTGGCCGGCTGCATGACATGTTCCTGCGGTGGGAAGCCATGAGCCCGGGCGATTTCGCCCGCAAGGGCGACGGGCTTGTGATCTCGTGGGGGTGGTTCGACAGCCCTTTTGGCCCGGCACTGGTCATGGGCACGCCACGGGGCATCTGCGGGCTGGCTTTCTCGGCCGAGATGGGCACCGATGCCGCGATGGAGGATTTGTGCCGTCGCTGGCCGGGGGCGACATTCCGCGAGGATCCGGCGGTGCTGCGCGACTGGGTGCAGATTGCCTTTGGCCTACAGGAAGACGGGACCGACAAAGCCCCGATGTATCTGATCGGCGCGCCCTTCCAGATCAAGGTGTGGGAGGCCTTGCTGGCGATCCCGTCGGGTCATGTGACCACCTATTCCGAAATCGCCCAGACCATCGGCACACCCAAAGCGGTCCGCGCTGTGGGCACGGCGGTGGGGCGTAACCCGATCAGCTGGTTGATCCCCTGCCACCGCGCCTTGCGCAAATCCGGGGGGTTAGGGGGCTATCACTGGGGGCTGCCGGTCAAACGCGCCATGCTGGCCTTTGAATCCGCCCGCGTCGACGCGTGAGGGTATCGGCGGGTTGCTGCCTATGGGTTTGAAGCTGCCGGTTCAACGGGAACAAAGGCTGGTGTAAAGCGTTATGTGACGATTGCCTCGCCCGAACGGGGCCACAACTTAAAGGCAGAATAAGATATGACACTTTCGAAAACCTCCATTGCTGTAGCTCTGACAAGCGTTCTGGCGCTGGCTGCTTGTGAACCCGGTCCGATTGGCGGCAACCCCAACGACCCGAACGCCAACACTCGTAACGGTGCGCTGATCGGTGCAGGTACCGGTGCTGTGATCGGTGCGCTGTCCAAAGGCGACGGCAACCGTGCACAAGGTGCCCTGGCCGGTGCGGTCGCTGGCGGTGCATTGGGTGCCGGCTATGGCTATTCGCTGGACAAGCAAGAGGCCGACCTGCGCCGTCAGCTGGATTCCGACGTGATCATCACCAACACAGGTGACCGTCTGATCGTGACCCTGCCGCAGGACATCCTGTTCGCGACAGACAGCACGCAGGTTCAGGCCGGTATGCAAAACGATCTGGCCGCACTGGCGCGGAACGTGAACGTCTACAGCAACTCCACGCTGCAAATCGTCGGTCACACCGATAGCGATGGCGAAGCGTCCTATAACCAGCAGCTGTCGGAAGGCCGTGCGCGTGCCGTTGCGAATGTGCTGGTATCGAACGGCGTTCCCGGCAGCCGCATCCAATCCGTGGGCCGTGGCGAAAGCCAGCCGGTGGCAAGCAACCTGAACGCAGCGGGCAAAGCGCAAAACCGCCGCGTTGAAATCGTGATCCTGCCAAACGCTGCCTAAGCGTTAGCGACATGAACGTGAAAGGGCCTCGGCATCTGCCGGGGCCCTTTTGCGTTTGAGGGATGCCATACGGGGGCTGACGGGCCGCCGCGGCGCTAGAGGTTGTCTTCGACGCGGAACCCATCGGGGATGGTATCGCGCCCGTCCAGCATCAGATCGGCCATGACCTCGGCCACTTTGGGGGCCATGCCGAACCCGATCTTGAACCCGCCATTGGCCACGAACTGCCCCGGAGCGTCGGGCAAGGGCCCCAGCATCGGGGCACGGCTGCGGCTGCGCGGGCGCACGCCGGCCCAGCGGGTGATCACCGGCGCATCACGCAACACGGGCACCGCGGCACGTGCGGCGGCGATCACGTCATCAAGCTGCGCGTCCGTCTCGGTGGGCGAGGTATAGGCGCGCTCTGTCGTTGATCCGATGGCGGTGGTGCCATCGCTATGCGGGATGATATGCACACCGCCCGCGAAAAGCTGTGGCAAGCCGCGCGCGTCATAGTCCAGCAGCGCGGCCTGACCCTTGACGCCTGCGCCGACCAGACGGCTGTGATTGGCGGTCATTTGCGCCAGCCCCGCGACGCCCGTCGCCCACAGCACCTGTCCGCGATCTTCGCCTTCCGCCTGCACCGTCACGCCTTTGGCCGCCAGTGCCCGCACCAGCGCGTCGCAGGCGTGGCGGGGGTGGATCAGACCGCTTAGCGTGTCGTGGATCAGCCAGCCGGTGGGGCTGTCGGGCTGCCACGGCGTGTCACTCGCGCGGATCACGGACCATGTGGCCTGACCCTGCCACAGCGCCTTGGCGGTTTCGGC
>NZ_DGMH01000073.1:24516-24778 GCF_002388305.1 Sulfitobacter sp. UBA4523 | reverse complement strand
CACAGCGCCTTGGCGGTTTCGGCCCGCTGCTGTGCCAGTGCCAGTGCCGCGTCATCGGCCACGGGTTGCAGGCGCCCCTTGCGGGCATAGCCCGCGTTGCCACCGCCTGCCTGTTCAACCGCTTGCCAGAACCCTTCGGCCATCAGCAGGCTATCGCGTTGAAAGGCTTTCTTGGCATTCCAGTTTTCAGGCACATGCGGGGCCAGCGCGCCGACGATACCGCTGCTGCTGCCTGCGGCGGGCCCATTCGGATCGATCACCT
>NZ_DGMH01000073.1:0-24412 GCF_002388305.1 Sulfitobacter sp. UBA4523 | reverse complement strand
GGCCCATTCGGATCGATCACCTGCACAACCGCGCCGCGTTGCACGCAGGCCCATGCCACGGATAGCCCGAATATTCCCGCGCCGCGTATCGTGATTTCGGCCATTGCCAATCCTTGCCCTTTTTGCGCAGTGTTCGGCATCGCCCATAGCACAAGGCCATCCCATGGAGAACCAGACAGCTGATATCGAATGGAAAGATAGCGGTGTGCCCGTGTCCTCCAAGTTCGACGATCCGTACTTCAGCCTCGACAACGGGGTAGAGGAAACGCAGCATGTCTTTATCGACGGGAATGACCTGACCAACCGCTTCCGCGACGGGTTCCGCATCGGAGAGTTGGGGTTCGGCACGGGGCTGAACTTTCTCGTGGCGTGGGACGCGTGGACGCGGCACGGCGCGAAAGGCACGCTGCATTTCACCTCGTTCGAAGCCTTCCCGATGTCGTCCGAGGATATGGCCCAAGCGCATCAGTCCTTTCCTGACTTCGATGGCAAGCGCGACGCGCTGCTGGACGCCTGGTCGCCCGAAGGTGGAGAGATGCGCTTTGGCGATGTGGTGCTGACCGTGGTGATCGGCGATGCGCGACGTGCGGTGCCCGCGTGGGACGGGCTGGCGGATGCGTGGTTTCTTGACGGGTTTTCCCCCGCCAAAAACCCCGAGCTGTGGGAGCCGGAGCTGCTGCACGATGTAGCACGGCACACGGCACCGTTTGGCACGGCCGCGACCTATACCGCCGCTGGCGCGGTCCGTCGCGCGCTGGAAAGCGCGGGCTTCGCGGTTGAGCGCACGACCGGTTATGGACGCAAGCGGCACATGACGCGGGCTGTGCGCGTATGAGCATGGCCACCAACCGCGCGGCGGCTGCGGCGCAGTCGAACAACATCCCGCTTGGCATCACCTTGATGGTGATCACGACCTTTGTGTTTGCGGTGCAGGACGGGCTGTCGCGGCATCTGGCCTCTGAATACAACGTGATGATGGTGGTGATGATCCGCTACTGGTTCTTCGCGGCCTTTGTCATCGCGCTGGCCAAACGCCATGCGGGCGGGTTGCGGGCGGCGGCGCGGACCAGCCAGCCGGTGCTCCAGATATTCCGCGGGCTGCTGCTGGCGGCCGAGATCTGCGTGATGATTGTCGCCTTCACGATCCTTGGCCTTGTGGAAAGCCACGCGGTCTTTACCTGTTATCCGCTGCTGGTTGCCGCCCTGTCCGGCCCCGTCCTGGGGGAAAGTGTCGGCTGGCGCAGATGGGCGGCGATCGGGGTCGGCTTTATCGGGGTGTTGATCATTCTGCAGCCGGGGATGAGCGTCTTTGACCCCGCCGCCGTGATCCCGCTGGTGGCGGCCGCGATGTTCGCGGTCTACGGGTTGCTGACCCGCTATGTCGGGCGCAAGGACAAGACCGCCACCAGCTTTTTCTGGACCGGCGTCACAGGGTCAGTGGCGATGACAGCCACGGGGCTGTGGTATTGGGAGCCGATGATCGCCAGCGACTGGCTGATCATGGGGTGCCTGTGCATCACCGGTGTCACGGGCCACTGGCTGTTGATCCGCTGCTACGAAGTGGCTGAGGCGAGCGCGGTGCAGCCCTTTGCCTATTTGCAACTGGTCTTTGCCGCGATCATCGGCATCAGCGCCTTTGGCGAAACCGTGCGCCCCAATGTCGCCATCGGGGCGGCGCTGATCGTCGCGGCGGGGCTATTCACCTTTTGGCGCGAACGGCAAAAGGGTCGTGCCCGTTAGTTCCTCTGTAAAGGGTTGGGGCAGGGGGTCTTTGCCCATGCGCGCGCGGTAAACGGGCAGGCTTTCGGTCACCCGCATCACATAGTTCTGCGTCTCGCGGAAAGGGATCATCTCTATCCAGTCGACGATATCGATGTCGCCCTCGCGCGGATCGCCGTAGGTGTCCATCCAGCGCGTCGGACGCGAGGGGCCGGCGTTATACGCGGCCGAGACCATGACCACATTCCCGCTAAACCGGCCCGCCATCTGCGACAGGTATTCGGACCCCAGCAAAGCATTGTATTCGGGGTCGGCGGTCAGCCGGTCGGTGGTGTGCAGCGCGCTGATCTCCAGATCGCGGGCGACATCCTTGGCCGTGGCGGGCATAAGCTGCATCAGACCACGCGCGCCCACATGGCTTTGGACCACGGGGTCAAATTCGCTTTCGCGGCGGGCGATGGCCAACACCATCTCGGGGGCCATGTTCAGGTCCAGCTTGATCGCATCATGCAGTGCGTAATAGGGGCCGGCGATGGTGATGCCCCGTTGTGCCACACGTTTGCCGATCATCACGGCCAGATGCGGCTGGCCCACGTCAATCGCGGCCTGTCCCAGAAGGGCAGCGTCTTCGGTGATCAGCTGCTCTGCCAGATGGGTCCAGAACCGTTCGGCGGTCGACAGCTCGCCCGAGGCTTGCAGCAACAGCCCCGCCTGAAACAGCGGTGCCTGTGCCAGCGCCGATGTGCGCCAGTCCTGTTCAGGGGGCGCGCCTGCAAGGCTTGTGTCGAACGGCAGATTGCCCCGCTCTGCCGCAAGCAGACCGTAGAAAGAGGATTGGAACTTCGCGCCTTGGGCATAGGCTTTGGCCGCGCCCTCGGCATCGCCCATGGCCTGATACGCGCGGCCCTGCCAATAGCCCGCGCGCCCTTGGCTGATGGGGGATTCTACCGCGCCGTCATGGGCCTGAAAGTGACCAAGCGCCAGCTTGGGATCTTTGAGGAACTGCAGGGCGATATAGCCCGACAGCCATTCAAGGTCCGCGAAATGTGACCCTTCGGACAGGAAGTGTTTCGACGCCATCTGATAGGCCCGCGCCGGATCGCCATTGCGCATTTCGTCCCGCGCCAGCGCGCGGCGGCGGTTGGCCCATGCGGCGGGCTGACCAAGGGCCGCAGCGCTGACCGATTGCGACAGCATCAGATCCTTGGCGCTGTCGCCGTAGCCTTTGCGGATGCGCCATTCAAAGCGGTCAGCCTGTAGCCCCGGATCACCGGCCTTGCTGGCGGGCAGCGCGTCGATCAGGGCGTTTACGTCGCCGTCCAGATTTTGCAAGGCGATGCGGGTTTCGGCCAGCGCCTTGTCGGCATCACTGACCAGATCGAACATCTGGCGGGCTTCGGCGTGTTCCCGTTGCCATAGCATCTCGTCCAGACGGGCGGCGTGGTGCGGTTTCAGCAAAGGCCCATGCGCGTCAATAAACTTTGCCTGATCGTTCCCGCTCATGGGCAGGGTACGCCACGCCAGCACCAGCCGCGCCTGTGCCTCGCCCAGACGATCCGCACGCAGCAGCGCTGCGGCATGCGCCAGTACACCCTCGGGCGTCTGCGGGCCCTGACCGGTAAAGAAATCCAGTATCGCCTTGTCACCCTCGCGGATCACGGCCTCTTCGGACTGTCTGCGCAGATAGGCCTCGCCCGGCCAATCCGGGCGGCGGCGCAGGAAATCTGTCACCTCGGCATAGGTGCCCCGTCCGGCGCGCAGGCGGTGCCATTCAATCACATCTACCGCAACGGCCCCGTCACGGCGCGCGATCAGGGCGGCATTATCCCAGCTGCCCGCGCGCATGGCGTCCATCGCCCATCCCAGCGGACGCGGCCTTTCGGCATGGGCCGGAAGGGCGAGGGCAAAAACCATCGTCAGCGTCGCCAAGGCGCGTCTCATCACTTGCATTTCCTACTGGTCAAAGGCTACAGCCTTGCAACATACGGCGCGGCGCGGGGGTTTCAACTCAACTTGCCGCTATCAGCAATTGGGCGCTTGCCCAGCAACGCAAGAATAGGAGCGTGCATATGCTACAAGGTTCACTACCTGCACTCGTCACGCCGTTCACGGACGGCGCGCTGGATTTGGCCACGCTCAAGAAGCTGGTGGAATGGCACATCGCGGAAGGATCGAACGGGCTGGTGCCTGTCGGGACCACCGGTGAATCGCCCACCCTGACCCATGCCGAGCATGAAACCGTTGTCGCCGAAGTCGTCAAAGCCGCCGCGGGTCGTATCCCCGTCGTTGCAGGTGCCGGTTCGAACAACACGACCGAAAGCATCCGTCTGGCCAAACACGCCGAAAGCGTCGGTGCCGATGCGGTTCTGGTGGTCACGCCCTATTACAACAAGCCGACCCAAGCCGGTCTGATCGCGCATTTCACCGCGATCCACGAGGCCTGCGGTCTGCCGATCATCATCTACAATATCCCCGGCCGTTCGGTCGTTGATATGCTGCCCGAAACCATGGCGGAGCTGGCCAAGCTGCCGCGCATCATCGGTGTCAAGGATGCCACCGGCGATCTGGCGCGGGTCTGTGACCAGCGGATGCTGTGCGGGCCGGATTTTGTCCAGCTCTCGGGCGAGGACGCCACAGCGCACGGGTTCAACGCCCAAGGCGGCGTTGGCTGTATCTCTGTCACCGCGAATGTCGCGCCCAAGCTTCTCAGTCAGATGCAGGCGTTCTGCCTTGCGGGGGACTATGCCGCGGCGCTGAAAATCCAGGACAAGCTGATGCCGCTGCACAACGCGATCTTTACCGAGCCGGGCCTGGTGGGTGTGAAATACGCGATGGCGCGTCTGGGGTTGTGTTCAGACGAGGTGCGCCTGCCGCTGGTGCCGTTGACCGATGCCACCAAAGCGCTGGTGGATCACGGATTGAAGCACGCGGGTTTGCTCGACTGATGTCGCGGTAAAATCACGGTTAAGACGGGGCGGCATCTAGCCGCCCTTTTTTATGGGCGTCACTCAACCCGCCCGTCAGCGCATAAAAAAGGCCCCGGCGAAACGCCGAGGCCTAATGTGAATATCTGCCTTCGGGAGCAGAAAACGCTTATGGGCAAGCAGCCGTGTAACGCTGACCTGCGGAGTTCTGGTAGACACACTGGCCGTTTTTGCCGCGGCCCAGGTATGCACCTGCAGCAGCGCCAGCCAAGCCACCCAGAACGGCGCCTTTGGTTTTGTCATCGTCGCCCGAGACGACAGCACCCAGAGCCGCACCAGCAGCAGCGCCGGTTACAGAAGATTGAGTCTGCGTTTCGCAAGCGGCGAGTGCGCCAACCATAGGCAGGACCAAAAGTAGCTTTTTCATGATATACTCCATACTAGCTTCAGTACTTAACGCTATATGACGGGTTTGGTTCCAGTAAGATTTCTTTGATCGGCAATAAAGTGCCGGAGCGGCAGCCTATTTGCTGCCGAACACCCGACCCATTGCCCCATCCACCGCCGCGATGATCTGATCAATATCGTCCTTCTTCGCGATCAATGCAGGGCTGAAGCAGAGCGTGTTGTTCTTGCCCGGCACCGACCGGTTGGTCGCCCCGATGATCACGCCCTGCGCCATACAGTCTGCGACGACCGCCTGAATCTGCGCTTCGACAACGGGAACGCGGGTGTTGCGGTCTTGGACCAGCTCTGCGCCAAGGAACAGACCCTTGCCGCGCACCTGACCGATCACGTCATACTTGTCCGACAGCTCTTCAAGCTCTTCGAGCATGTATTGCCCCATGTCGCGGGTGTTTTGCAGCAGGTTTTCGCGTTCGATAATCGCCATGTTTTCAATCGCGGCGGTGGGGCCCGCGGTGCAGCCCCCGAAGGTAGAGATATCGCGGAAGTAGTTCAGCGGGTCGCTGGCGTCGTCCTTGAACAGGTTAAAGACCTCTTCCGTCGTCACCAGACAGGCAATCGCCGCATAGCCCGAGGCCACACCCTTGGCCATCGTAACCATATCGGGCTGGATGCCGAAATGCTGGTAGCCAAACCATTCGCCGGTGCGCCCGATGCCGCAGACGACTTCGTCAATGTGCAGCAGCACGTCATACTTGCGGCAAATCTCTTGCACCCGTTCCCAGTAGCCATCCGGAGGCGTGATAACACCACCGCCCGCCGTCACGGGTTCAAGACACAGCCCGCCCACGGTGTCGGGCCCTTCGGCGAGGATGATCTTCTCTATCTGATCCGCGGCCCAAACGCCGTAGTTATCCTCCGGCGCGCCGTCTTGCTCGAACTTGCGATACTCCAGACAGTGCGGCACGCGGACGAAACCGTCGGTGAAGGGGCCGTATTGCGCATTGCGTTCTTCCTGACCGCCCGCAGACAGACACGCGATGGTCGTGCCGTGGTAGTCGCGGTCGCGATACAGGATTTTGTGCTTCTTGCCGCCATAGCGTTTGTGGGCGATCTGGCGGATCATCTTGAAGGCTTTCTCGTTCGCCTCGGAGCCGGAGTTGCAATAGTACAGGCGGCTCATGCCCGGCATCTTGTCGATCAGCTTTTCCGCAAAATGCGACCCCGGAATAGACCCGGCAGACCCCGCGAAATAGTTCAGCTTGATCAGCTGGTCGCGCACGGCGTTGGCAATGCTTTCACGGCCATAGCCGACGTTGACGGTCCAGACACCACCGGACACCGCGTCCAGATGCTCTTTGCCCTTTTGGTCCCAGACACGCATGCCTTTGCCTTCGACAATGATCCGTGGGTCCGTGGTTTCATAGGCTTTGTGCTGGCTGAGGTGGTGCCAGATGTGCGCGCGATCTGCCTCGACCACACGGGAGATATCGTTTTCGCTAAATGTACCATCCATGTGCGTGACCTTTCCGAGGTTGGGATTGGGGGCGGGTGGCAAAGCACCCTGTTTTCAAGGCCCCATCGCAAACGCGCCTCGCGTCTGTTTCGGCCCATATGCAGTGATTGTTAGGAGCAACTTCCCCCTCTGAAAAGGAAAAACCTGCCACATAGGGGGGCGGCACGGGGAAGATAGACGCAAAAAGGGCCGGAATTGATTAAAATTCCGGCCCCTAAGCGATTGATTGATCTGTATTTCCCCGTTTTTAGACCGGGGGTAGGTCTTGCGGCTTATTTCGGGCGAAAGCTCGACTTGCCGCGTTTGGGGGCTGCATCGCCGCCACCGGCTTTGCCTGAGGGTTTGCCGCCCTTGGGTTTCGCGCCCAGTTTGCCCGGTGGGACAAAGCGTTTCGACGGGTCAGCGGCGCGGGCCTTGAACGGTTTATCCGCTGGTTTGCCGCCGCCACGGGGGCGGTCCGCCCCACGATCCGCTGGCTTTTCCTTTTTCCAGACGGCTTTGGCTTTGGGCTTGCCGCCGGGTTTGTCGAAGCTGTCGGGCTTGCCCGCAGACTTGGGTTTAGGCGTGGCACCGGGCTTCATCGGAGACCGTTCGGTCTTGTGCGACTTGGGCGGGCGTTCGCCTTTGGGGGCTTTGGGCTTGTCAAACTTAGGCTTGTCGCCGCGCGGTTTGTCGAACCCTTTGTCGGGGCGCGGGCCGCGAGGTTTGTCGTAGGTAACCGATGCTTCTTCGGTGCTGGCCGCACGTGGTTTGCGCGGTGCACGTGGTGCGTCGGGGTCATAGGGTGCGCGGTCGGGGCGTGGGCCACGATCGGGGCGCGGGCCGTTGTCAGAACGGGGGCCGCCACGGTTCGGTTTGGGGCCACGGCCGCCGGGCTTGGGCCCGCGCGACAGATCGGGGGCCTTGTCCAGTTTGGTCACAACCGCGCCGTCTTCGACCTTCATGTCGGGGCCAAGCGCGTTGGTGAATTTATCTGCCGAGGACGCGAGGATCTCGACAAAGGTATGGCTGGGCTGCACGCGGATCGCGCCCACGTCATCCTTGGTCAGATCGCCCATGCGACAGATCATCGGCAGGATGGTGCGGGGTTCGGCGTCATCGTTGCGCCCGATCGAGATCGAGAACCAGACCGACGGGCCAAAGTCGCCACGGGGGCGTTCGTCGGCAGGGGTGCCGGGCTCTGCCAGCTGCTCGGGCGCGGACTGGCGTGCACGGTACAGGTTCACAAAGGCCGTCGCCAGTTGCTCGGCGCTGAACTGTTCGACCAGATTGGCAACAAAGCCCGCTGCATCATCGGGGATCGGATCAGACCATGCGGAATCGGCCAGCAAACGCTTTTCGTCTTCGGCGTTCACTTCTTCAGCAGAGGGCGGGTTGGCCCATTCGACCTTCAGCTTGGCGCCGCCCAGCAGACGGTTTGCCTTGCTGCGCATCTTGGCGGGGACGATCAGCGCGGACACACCCTTGCGACCGGCACGACCGGTACGGCCCGAGCGGTGCAGCAACGTGTCAGAGTTCGACGGCAGATCGGCATGCACCACCAGTTCGAGGTTGGGCAGGTCGATCCCGCGGGCGGCAACATCTGTCGCGATACAGACGCGCGCGCGCCCGTCGCGCAGCGCTTGCAGCGCGTTGGTGCGTTCGGATTGCGTCAGCTCGCCCGACAGCGCAACGACCGAAAAGCCGCGGTTGGTAAAGCGGGTGGTCAGGCGTGCGACGGCGGCGCGGGTGTTGCAGAAGACGATGGCGTTTTTCGCCTCGTAAAAGCGCAGCACGTTGATGATCGCGTTTTCAGTGTCGCGCGGATGCACGTTCAGCGCACGGTATTCGATGTCGGCGTGTTGTTTCTTTTCGCCCACGGTTTCGACGCGCTGCGCATCACGCTGGTAGGATTTGGCCAGCTTGGCGATCGCTGCAGGCACGGTGGCCGAGAACAACAGTGTGCGGCGCTCTTCCGGCGCTTCGGAGAGGATGAATTCCAGCTCTTCGCGGAAACCCAGATCAAGCATCTCGTCCGCTTCATCCAGCACCACGGCGCGGATGTCGGACAGGTTGATGTTGTTGCGTTTGATGTGGTCGCACAGGCGGCCCGGTGTCGCGACGACGATATGCGCGCCACGGTCCAGCGCACGACGTTCGGTGCGTGTGTCCATGCCGCCCACGCAGGTGGTCACGACCGCACCGGCCTTGCCATAAAGCCACGTCAGCTCGCGGCTGACCTGCATGGCCAATTCGCGCGTCGGTGCGATGATCAGCGCCAGTGGCGCGCCGGCGTGTCCGAATTTTTCATCGTCGCCCAAAAGGGTCGGTGCGATGGCCAGACCAAAGGCCACTGTCTTGCCGGACCCCGTTTGAGCTGACACCAGAAGGTCGGCTTCGACCAGATCTGGGTTGGTAACCGCCTCTTGGACGGGGGTAAGCGAATCATAGCCTTGGGTGGCAAGCGCGTCTGCGATGGTTTGGATCAAGGGATTGTCCTGTCTGAGAAAATGTCGCGCTACAAATACGCGCGTCGCGGCAAAAGCGGATACGCCAGCCACGTGTTGCGCCCGTCCCTAGTCGGTTGTGACGCAAATGTACATCTCTTTGTCAGATGCGCAGGGCAAGGCAGCTATGCTTGCCCGTCGCTCTTTCAGGCGCTGACGGCATCCCCCCAAGCGGACATCACCTCTGTCACGCCGGTATTTTCGTCGCCCGCGCGCCCGACAGCAGAGGGGCAGGCGAAGTGATAGGGGAAGATCGTGCGCGGCGCGGTCACCACATTGTCCAGCGTGTCTTGCAGCGTCGCGATCACCTGCGGCGGCAGCGCCTGATCCACGATGGTCACATCGGCAAGGCTCATATCCGTGCGCGGCGCATGAAAGGCGGTTTCCAGATCCATCCCGTAGTCCAGCAGCAGTGAGGTCAGTTCGACCACAGCGGGCATGATCTTGCGCCCGCCAGACGCCCCAAGCGCGAATTGCGCACCGTCGGCACGCTCCAGCAGCGTGGGGCACATATTCGCAAGGCAGCGCTTATCCGGCCCAAGCGAGTTCGGCTTGCCCTGTTCAGGGTCAAACCACATGATGCCATTGTTCATGAGGATGCCCGATTGCGGCAGCATCATCCGCGAGCCAAAGATCGACAGCAGCGTTTGAGTGACGGCGACCATATTGCCCGCCGCATCGACCACGCTGAAATGTGTGGTGCAAGACGGGTCGGGTTCATGTTCGATATCGCCCATCGTGTCATAGCGTTCCTGGTTGGCTTGCCGGATGGCGCGGTCATAAGCGATGAAGGCTTCGGCGTCGGGGGCGTCTGTGCCAGGCTGCCAAGCAGTCATCAGATCGAGGGCGCGGCGCATGGTCGGGCCAGCGGTCAGGGTCGGTGTGGCGATGACCTCGTGCCCGCGGTAGGCATAGTGCATCGCGTCGACCAATGTCGCCTGATACTGCGCCAGATCCTCGGCTGTGTGGTGCCCGCCCGCGGCTTGCAGATCGGCCACGATGGATTGCGCCAAAGGCCCTTCGTAAAACGCGCGCGGTCCGTCCTTGGCCACGGTGCGCAGCGACGCGGCAAGACGGCCAAGGTCGCATTTCGTCTCGCCCAAGGCGGTCCAGCCAGAGGATTTGGGAAAGCCGTCTGCGTCCAGAAACGTCTCGGCCGAGGCGGGGAAGGGGGCGAGGTCTTTGGCCGAACCACCAAGGATCAGCTGCGTGTACCAATCCACAGGAAGACCATCATCGGCAAGCTTGATCGCAGGGGCCAGCAGATCGGCCCAAGGTTTCGTGGCAAAGCTTTCATGCGCCAGACCCATGCCAGCGACCTGACCGGGAATGGCAATCGCCTTGGCCCCGAAAACATTGCGGTCTTCCAGCACCGAAGGCCAGGGAAACAGATCGCCCGCCTTGCCGCCCACGATGGGATAGTCCGCGACATCCAGCCCCTTGGGGGATTTCATCCCGAATTCGATGACCTTGGCCGTCTTTTCGCCCGCCATGCGCACGACCATAAAGCCGCCGCCGCCCATACCGCTCATCCAAGGTTCAGCCGCGCCAAGCGCAAAGGAGGTGGCAATTGCCGCATCCACCGCATTGCCGCCCTGCGCCATGACATCCGCCCCGACCTGCGCCGCGACACGGCTTTGCGAGGCGACGATCCCCTTGCGGCTGCGGGTCGCGGGTTTGGTGATCTGCCAAGAGGCATTCTGCTGCTGGGTCATTGGGGGCATCCTGATGTTTAGATGTGCCTACCCAACGCCAGTGTCAGCAGATTTGCAACCTTGAGGGGCGCTGCCGCCCCATTGGTCAGTTGCTTTGTGTCGGTGCCGCTGAAAATGCGAACACGGGGGGCTGTGTCATCTCGTTCGACGGCGCGGATTTCGCGTCGGGATAGATGAACCCGTTGATCGGATAGACGCTGCCGTAAGACCCGGCCTGGCTTTCAAGGCGGACATCGGACCAGTCGTTCAGCGGAGATACGTCTTGCACGCTCATCCCAAGCGAGATCTTGTTGCGCTTCCAATTGGCGTGATCGACCTTGATCTCGCGCGGGGAAACGACTTCGGAGACGACGGCAACATGGCCCATAGGGTTCCGGCTGGTGCCTTTGAACGCCATGACCGACCCGACGACGGGTTCTTTGCCGCGCTCGTACAGGCCGTTGGCTTGCGCCCACCACGTATTCGCATTGCCGCGGATTTGAACGCCGCTGGCATTGCGAGCGAAGGGCACGCACCAGACGCGCTGACCTTTGGATTGCAAAACGCGCACCTCGCGGATTGCCATGGCGTGCAGGTCGGGGTTGATACCCGCCTGACCAATGGTCTGAATTTCAGACGGGCCGCGGGCGCAGGCTGCTGTCATCAGCAGGGCCACACACAAAAAAGGAATTCCGACTTTCGATGACCACTGGCGTTTCACGCTCATTTATCTGTCCTGCTGCCCGTTTCACTCACCTTACTGTCCCAGTAAAGTCCGGCAGACATTCCGCGATTCTCGGCCAAAAACAAAGCGTCAGGATTCCGGTGGGCAAAATTCCGCCGCTATTATTGCAAATTGTTAATTTTCGGGAACCGGGCGGAGGCCGCCGATTTTGACAATCAGGTCCAGCAGCTCTGCCACACCCTTATCGTGTTTCATCTCGGCAAAGAGATAGGGCAGATCGCCGCGCATCCGTTTGGCGTCACGGTCCATCACCTCTAGCGACGCACCCACATGCGGGGCGAGGTCGGTTTTGTTGATGATCAGGATATCCGACTTGGTGATCGCTGGCCCGCCCTTGCGCGGGATCTCTTCGCCCGCTGCAACGTCGATCACATAAAGCGTCAAATCCGCCAATTCGGGGCTGAAGGTCGCCGACAGGTTATCGCCTCCGGATTCGATGAGCACGCAGTCCAGATCGGGGTGGCGGTCGCGCATCCGGGCGACGGCGGCAAGGTTGATCGAGGCATCCTCGCGGATGGCGGTATGGGGGCAGCCGCCGGTTTCGACCCCGATGATCCGGTCCTGTGGCAAGACCTGAAGCCGCATAAGCGCTTCGGCGTCCTCTTGGGTGTAGATATCATTGGTGATCACGCCAATCGACCAGCGGTCGCGCATGGCACGGCACAGGGCGGCGGTCGTTGTCGTCTTGCCCGCGCCAACGGGGCCACCAATGCCAATACGAAGCGGTCCATGGGGGGAGGTCATGTCTGGAACATCCTTGAGTAAAGCGTTTCATGTCGCATCGACGCGATATCGGCCAGAAAGCAGGCGCTGCCGATGTCGTCGATGGTTTGGGTCAGGGCCAGCGTCACCGTGTCGTGGCACAGGGGGGCAAGGGCGGTGATCACCCGCTGCCCGTCCGTTTGCCCCAAGGGCACCGCGCGGATCGCAGCAGACACCAGTGCGCTGACAAAGGCGTGCAGGAACAACTGCGCGCCTTGTGCCACGGGCAGCCCCTGCACCGCGCAGGCCGCGCCAAAGGCGACGGGCAGCGTCAGGTCGGGGAGGTCATGCCCCCAGACGTCATTGACCACCCGCACAAAGGCCGCGCCCTGTTGGGTCATCTCGGTCAGTCGCTCTGACGAGGGGGCCAGCGCGCGCGCCAGCGCATCTACCTCGTCCATGCCCTTACCCGCAAAGCCAGCGTTCAGCAGGATCGCATCGGTCCGGCCCGCACCGTGGGTGATGATGTCCGACAGCCACGCCTGAAGGCTGGACGCATCGTGAATGGTGCCGTCCTGCACGGCCATTTCCAGCCCGTGGCTATAGCTGAACGCGCCGATGGGAAAGCTGGGCGACAGCCATTGCGCGAGCGTGATCAGGGCTTGGGTTTGCATCGTCCGGCGGGCCTAATGTGCGTGGCTATGGGTGCGCCCGTGGCCATAGGCCCCGCCTTCGGGAATGAACGGTTCGGACACATCCCGCAACGTCGCGCCGAGCTTTGTCAGCATGTCGCGGATCACGTGGTCGTTCTGGATCAGCAGGCGGGCGGGTTCAAGCTGGCAGGGGCAGTGCCGGTTGCCGATATGCCATGCCAGCCGCACCAGATCGTCGCCGGTGATTTCCAGCAGGGCTTCCTTGGCTGCGATGACCTCGATGATCTGCCCGCCTTCAAGCTCGAACGCATCGCCGTGGTTCAGCGATTCCGTATGGGCGAGGTCCACGAGGAACCCGCGGTTATGGCTGGTCAGCAGGCGTTTGCGGCGCAAGAAGCGATCGTCATAGGTCAGCACGCAGCTGTCATCCGCATGGTCCCACTGGCCGTGGCGCTTGATCGTATGGGCGGGGGGAAAGTCGGTCATCTAGGGGCCTCAGAACATGAAATAGCGTTGCGCCATGGGGACGGTTTCAGCGGGCGCGCAGGTCAACAACTCGCCGTCCGCGCGGACTTCGTAGGTTTCGGGGTTCACCTCTACCTTGGGGGTGGCCGCGTTATGGATCAGATCGGATTTGCCGATATTGCGGGTGTTTTGCACGGCGATGGTCTGTTTGCGCAGGCCAAGGCTGTCGCGCAGCCCGCTCGACTGCGCGGCTTCCGAAATAAAGGTCACCGCGCAATGTTGAAGCGCGCTGCCATAGGCCCCGAACATCGGACGGGTATAGACCGGCTGCGGCGTTGGGATCGACGCATTCGGATCGCCCATCTGCGCCACGACGATCATGCCGGACATCAATACCATTTCGGGCTTCACACCAAAGAAGGCGGGGTTCCACAGCACCAGATCGGCTTTTTTGCCAACCTCGATCGACCCGACCTCGCGGCTGACACCATGGGCGATGGCGGGGTTGATCGTGTACTTCGCGATATAGCGTTTGACGCGGAAGTTGTCGTTGTCGCCGGTTTCTTCCGGCAAGCGCCCGCGCTGCTTGCGCATCTTGTCAGCGGTTTGCCATGTGCGGATCAGCACCTCGCCCACACGCCCCATGGCCTGACTGTCAGAGGCGATGATAGAGAAGGCACCGATGTCATGCAGGATATCCTCGGCGGCAATCGTCTCGCGTCTGATCCGGCTTTCGGCAAAGGCAACGTCTTCGGGGATGGATTTATCAAGGTGGTGACAGACCATGAGCATGTCCAGATGCTCTTCGAGCGTGTTCACCGTGAAGGGGCGCGTCGGGTTGGTCGAGGACGGCAGCACGTGTTCTTCGCCGCAAATCTTGATGATGTCGGGGGCGTGGCCGCCGCCTGCGCCCTCGGTGTGGAAGGCATGGATGGTCCGGCCTTTCATCGCGCCAAGCGTATGTTCGACAAAGCCGGATTCGTTCAGCGTGTCGGTGTGGATCATCACCTGCACGTCCATATCGTCGGCGACCGACAGGCAGCAGTCGATGGCGGCGGGGGTGGTGCCCCAATCCTCGTGCAGCTTCAGCGCACAGGCCCCGCCGTCTACCATTTCAACCAGCGCGCCGGGTTGGCTGGCGTTGCCCTTGCCCGAGAGACCGATGTTCATCACCACACCGTCCATCGCCTGCAACATGCGCCCGATATGCCACGGGCCGGGGGTGCAGGTGGTGGCAAGCGTGCCATGCGCAGGGCCGGTGCCGCCGCCAAAGCATGTGGTCACACCGGAATGCAGCGCGTCCTCCATCTGCTGGGGGGCGATAAAGTGGATGTGGCTGTCGAAACCGCCCGCGGTGAGGATGCGTCCCTCGCCTGCGATCACCTCGGTCCCCGGTCCGATGATGATATCGACGTTGGGTTGGGTGTCGGGGTTGCCCGCCTTGCCAATCGCCGCGATGCGCCCGTCTTTCAGCGCGACATCCGCCTTGTAGATGCCCGAATGATCCACGATCAGCGCGTTGGTAATGACAGTATCCACCGCACCGTTTGCCCGCGTCACCTGCGACTGGCCCATCCCGTCACGGATCACCTTGCCGCCGCCGAACTTCACCTCTTCGCCATAGGTGGTCAGATCGCGTTCCACCTCGATAATCAGATCGGTGTCGGCCAGTCGCAGCCGGTCGCCCGTGGTGGGGCCGTACATCGCTGCGTATTCAGAGCGGGGGAGTGTGGTGGTCATAGGTCTCTCTTTCCTCAAAGCGCCTTAGAGCGCGCCCATCACTTCAGCGTTGAACCCGTACACCTTGCGGTCGCCCGCGAGCGGGATCAGTTGCACTTCGCGGCGTTGACCGGGTTCAAAGCGCACGGCGGTGCCGGCGGCGATGTCCAGCCGGTGACCACGCGCGGCGGCGCGGTCAAAGTCGAGCGCGGGGTTGGTTTCGGCAAAGTGGTAGTGACTGCCGACCTGCACGGGCCGGTCACCGGTATTGGCAACCATCAGGGTGATGGCCGTGCGATCGGCGTTCAGGGTGATGTCCCCCGCGGCGCACAGCACCTCTCCGGGGATCATTTGCGCGCCTTGCGAGGGGCCTTGACCCGCCCGCGCAGGGCGATGGCCGCGGCGGTTGCGATGACGGCGAGGCCCATGAATACAGGCATCCATTCGGCCCCGTGGGGGGCGATATGCACACCGGGGTGGGCAAGTGCAGGGCCAGCCATCAGGGCGGCGGGCAGGATCATCAGATGTTTCATAGCAGGGGCCTTTCTTGCGAATGGGGTCTAGCGGATAGGGTTGTGCACGGTGACCAGCTTGGTCCCGTCGGGGAAGGTGGCTTCGACCTGCACGTCGTGGATCATCTCGGCGATGCCCTCCATACAGTCGTCGCGGGTGATGACCTGGGCACCGGCCTGCATCATCTCGGCCACGCTGCGGCCATCGCGCGCGCCTTCGACGACGGTGTCGGTGATCAGGGCAATCGCCTCGGGGTGGTTTAGCTTGACGCCACGGGCCAAGCGCTTGCGCGCGACTTCGGCCGCCATGGCGATCAGCAGTTTGTCTTTTTCACGGGGGGTCAGCTGCATGTCAAAGCATCCATGTTTTAGGAGGGGCCGCGCCGTGCAGGCGGGCGATGATCGGCACCAGAGACTGGCGCAGGATATAACTGTCGGGCGCGAGCAGCCGCGCATAAAGCACGCCGTCGCGCATCAGGCTGGCACCGGCGCTGGCAGGCAGCAGCGCGCGCAGGGGGGCAAGCAGCGCTTCGGCATCGGGGGCGGCGTAGATCACGCTGGCCATGGCGCAGTTGCCGCGCGCCGTGGCGGTGCCTGCAAGCTGTGCGTGGATATCGCCGGACAGACGCACAGCATCGGCAAAGATAGGCTGCCCATCGCGGCGGATCGTGATGTTATCGGCAAAGCGCGCGTCGCGCAGCGTTTCGCCCATGGAGACGCGGCCAAAGACCAGCGGCTCTACGCCGAAGAAACAGGCGTCGCCCGTCAGGTCCACCTCCAGCTTGCGGCGCAGGGCGGAGCCGTTGAACAGGATCGTTTCCTGCGGCAGCCAATCGACCCGTGCCCCCGCTTTTGCATCCAGCCGCGTGGTCATCTGCGCCATCGGGCCGGGTTGCGCCAGATAGACGCGCTCGGCCGCTTGGCTGGTCAGGGTCAGCCGGCTGCCCGCACCCGCCGTGGCGGTGATCGACAGTTCATCGCCGCCCGTCATCCCGCCCGAGGTATTGAGGAAAACCCCCGTCAGCCCGCCCGCCGCCGCGCGCGGAAACAGCGCTTTGAAGCAGCCTTGCTGGTAGAGATCGCCAATCACGGACGCGCCGCCATAAGTCTTGCTGCTGATGCGCAACGCCCCGCGGGCGCGGGGTTGCATCGGCACGGAGAAAGCCTGATCGGTATGGGCGGCGATGTTGATCGGGGGCCTCGTCCAGTTGAAAATAACTCCCATCTGGATAGCGTGATTCCCGTCGGGTGCGATCCGAAACGGGCATTTTTGGCGCAATTTCAGGCTGTATCTCGACGGCTGCCTATTATTTGAGCATATCCCGTCAGGGGCCTTGACCCGCAGCGGTGCCGCGGGTCAAGGCAGGTGTTTACAGGTCTACCCGTAGAAATACTTGGGCAGATAGGTCGCGATCTCGGGGATCAGAATGATCAGCAAGACCCCGATCAGCGTCACGATCACGTAAGGCGTCACAGAGGCATAGATATCGCCCATCGTGACGTCCGGCGGGGCCACCCCTTTGAGGTAAAAGAGGTTAAAGCCGAAGGGCGGGGTCATATACCCGACCTCCATCATGATGATGAAGAGGATGCCGAACCAGATCGGATCAAAGCCATAACTCTGCACAACGGGCAGGAACACAGGCAGGGTGATCAGCATGATCCCCACCGGATCCAGCACCATCCCAAGGATGAAGAGCACCGCCAGCATGAACACCAGCGACCCCCAACGCCCACCGGGCACAAGGTTCATCATATCTTGGATCAGGCTTTGTGCCCCAAGTGCGGTATAGGCCGTGCTGAAGGCGTGGGCCGCAAAAAGGATCCACATGATCAGCGCGGTCAGTTTCAGCGTCGCGACAGAGGCGTCGCGGATCACTGCCCACGATAGCTGGCGGTTCACGCCCGTGGCGACCATCGCGCCGAAGACGCCGATGGCGGCGGCTTCGGTCGGCGTCGCGTAGCCGCCGAAGATTGCCCCCAGCACGATCACCACGATCAGGATCGGCAGGATCACCGCCTTGAGAGACCGCAGCTTCTGCCCCCAGTTCGCGCGTTCCTCTTTCGGGAGGGCGGGGCCCAGTTCCGGCTGCATCCAGCACCGCCCGCCGATATAGACGGAGACGAGGAAGAACAGCAGCAGCCCTGGCCCGATACCGGCGGCAAACAAACGCCCGACCGACACTTCGGTCAGCAGCGAATACAGCACCATCAGGATCGACGGCGGGATCAGGATGCCCCAGCCTCCGCCCGCGTTGATCGCCCCGAGCGCGAGCTTCTTGTCATAGCCGCGTTCCAGCATCTTGGGCAGCGCAATGGTCCCCATCGTGACAACCGCGGCACCCGAGATGCCCGACATGGCAGCAAAGATCACGCAGATCAGCACCGTGCCGATGGCCAGACCGCCGCGCAGCCCGCCCCACCATTCGTGCATCATGTCGTAAAGGTCATTCGCGACACCCGATTTTTCAAGCAGGATCGCCATGAAAACAAACAGCGGAATTGCCATCAGCGTGGGGGATTGCATCGTCTCCCACATTTTGGAGGCAAGCAGATAGAACCCCAGATCGCCCATTTCCGCATAGAGGAAGATGACCGATATCCCCCCAAGGGCAAAGGCCAGCGGCGTGCCGAGCATCACAAACAACAGCAGCGCGCCAAAGAACAGCATGGTCAGGATTTCAACGCTCATGACTGGCCTCCTGCGGCTTGGGCCGCTTGGGTGTCGCCGGTGGCCGGTTGTCCAAAGATCGCTGGATCATTGGGCAGCCCCATCAGGGTGCGCACATCGGCCCAAAGGCGTACGAAGCCCTGCAACAGCAGCAGCAAGGCGGCGACGGGGATCAACGATTTTGTCGGCCACAGCGGGGCCTTCCAGACAGAGTTCGACCGCTCCATATCCGCGATGGCCTCGGACGCGATGTCGTAGCCTTGCCACAGCAGCACGCCGACAAAGATCAGGAACAGCGGCCACGTCACGATGTCCACCAAGGCTTTGCGTTTGGGGGAAAACTGGCCGTAGATGATATCGACGTTCACGTGACCGCGTTCGGTCAGCAGATAACCGCCCCCGATGATCGCATAGACACCAAAGATCAGCGTCGCCAGCTCGGCAGTCCAGATCGCGGGCTGTCCGATCAGATAGCGCATGACCACATCGGCCAGCAGCAGGGCAAAGATGATCAGCACGCAAAAGCTGATCCAATAGCCGATAATGCGGTTCAATTGCGTGATGAAGCGCGCAAGTTTAAACAAAACGTTTCTCCCTCAAGACATAAAAGAAGCCGCCCGAAATGCAGGGACATGTCAGGCGGCTACATTGATTTTCACTGTGGCATCACCGGGAGGCTGACCTCCGGATCAGGCCCCTAGAGGTAGCCGAGGTCGGTCATCAAGGTTTTGTAGATATCCGCCGCCTTCGCCGCGCGTTCGCCTTTCTGCGCCTCTGTGTCGAGGATCTTGGCCGAGGCATCGGCAAGGATCGCCAGAACGTCGTCGGGCAGTTTGGACACCTCGATATCGTTCTCGGCGATGCCCGAAGAAATCGCGATAGCTTCGGCGTGCTGGTATTCGGCCGACCGCTGGAAGAACCGCGTCTCCATCGTGTCGAGCAGGGCAGTGCGCAGATCGTCCTCCAGCCCGTCGACGGCCTCCATATTCAGGATAAAGGCGTCGGTGGTCTGTCCAAGCGCGGGTTTGTAGTGGTATTTGCAGACCTCCCAGAGGGACATGGATTTCGCCCCGACGGCAGCGCCCCAATGCGCGCCATCCACAACGCCCGAGCTGAGCGATTGATAGAGTTCGGACCCGGGGATGTATTGCGGCGCGGCACCAGCGGATTGCAGGTAATCCAGCATCGTCCCCGACGACCGCAGCTTGAGCCCTTTGAAGTCTTCGGCGGATTCGATCTTCTTCGACACGACGATTTCGACGGGCAGCACCTTTTCCGTCTTCATCATCACACCATCGGCGTTCAGGTCTTCGTTCACCAGCGCCTCAAGGCCAAGGTTCTTGACCGCGTGTTCCATTTCCCAAGCCTGACGGAAGGTGCCGGGGATGCCGAACAGGAAGGACGCGGCCTGCGCCTGATCTTGCACATAGGACGGGCTGACCGTCCCCATCGGCACCACGCCCTTGCGCACGATATTGTAGATGTCGGGGCCTTTGGCGAATTCACCAGCACCCAGCAGATCCATTTTGAACGCGCCTTCGGTGCGCGTTTCTAGCACTTCGGCCAGTTTGCCAAGGCTGTCGGTGAAAGAGCTGGACGCTTTGGGCCAATGCGCTTGCACGCGCCAGTTGACCTTGCCCTGCGCGATCCCTTTGCCGACCAGCGCCGGTGTCGCCAACGCGCCAAGAGCAGCGCCGCGCAGCATGGTGCGACGGTTCATATTGCCTTTTGTCATTCTATTTCCTCCCAGAAACTTCGGTTTCTCTTATCTGCGCGGCACGGGTTGCGCAGGCTCCCTAACGTCACCTTCACGTATCATTTGGGGTAGGTCAAACGGCTGTTAGCGATAACGGTTAATAATTCTGACATTTGTCAGTTTTGTGAGCACGGATTTGCCGAGACTTCAACCTGTGGTCCTTTGGCCGCGATCTCATGTTACGAATTGCTGGCGGTATTGCGATGGGGTCACCCCCTGCACGGTGCGGAAACGGCGCGAGAAATAGGACGGATCGGCGAACCCCAGACGATAGCCAACCTCGGCCACCGACAGACGGGTGAAGGCCAGCATGCGGCAGGCTTCCTCGACATGGCGGGCTTCGATGTAGGCGGTGGCGGACAGCCCCTTTGCCGCGCGACACAGGCGCGACAGATGTCCGGTGCTGATCCCGAGGGTGCTGGCAAAGTCCTTGGCTGTCCAGCCGGCACTATCGGGATCGCCGATAAGCTGGTCGAGCCGCGACAGGCGATCATCCCGCGGTGCGTCGTTGCTGCGGTTTCGCGTGGCCCCCCATGCCGCGATGCTGGCCAGAACCGCATGTCCCAGCCCCACGGCAATCTGCGCCCGAAACGGCGCCCCCGTCTGGCCCGCCACGGTTTCCAGCTGGGTCATCAGCGCGATCAGCGGGCCCGCGGCGCGACCAACCGTCGGCTTGGTCAGCGCCTGTGCGACCTCGGCATTGACGGGCCCGATGCTGTGCAGGATCGCAATGGGAAAGGATTGCACCATGCCTTGGGTATTCGGGGCAAAGTCGAAACTATGCACCATGCGGGGCGGGATAAAGACGACCGATCCCTGCGTCAGGGCAAATCGGTCGCCATCGATGTTCGCCGTGCCACCCCCCGAAAGGATGTAGAGCACCTGCGCCAGTTGCGCGTGCCGATGCGGCGCGATGTGCCACGCGTGATCCGGTGCGCGGTCCTTGATCCGTTCGCAATGGAGGACATCGGGAAAGCCTTTGGTTTCGCCAAAAAGCGCATAGCTGGGGATCGGTGAAAGCTCTGTCATGCACGGATTGTACCAGCAATTGCGCTAACGATCCATTCATCATGCACGTTCCGTACAATAGGTTAACCCGAAAATCGGGCAGGGAGCAGCTCTATGAAAACGGAAGTCGTCATTATCGGCGGCGGGCCATCGGGCTTGCTGCTGTCGCAATTGCTGAACGACGCAGGCGTCAGCACTGTCGTGCTTGAAAGGACCACCCGTGAACACGTGCTGTCCCGCATCCGCGCGGGCGTGCTTGAGGATGGCACAATGAACCTGCTGCGCCACGCCGGTGTCGGTGCGCGGATGGACCAACAGGGCTTGCCGCACAAAGGCTGCTACCTGACCGACAACGACCTGATGGTGCATATCGATTTCCACAAGCTGATCGGCAAGAAGGTCATGGTCTATGGCCAGACAGAGGTCACCCGCGATCTGTACGACGCACAGGACCGGATGGGCACCACGATCATTCACGAGGTCGAGGATGTGGTGATCGACGGTGCGGACAGCAATGCGCCCACGGTATCCTTCACCAAAGACGGCCAGCGGCAAGAGATCAGCTGCACTTACGTCGCGGGCTGTGATGGGTTCCATGGCGTCAGCCGCGCGACGATCCCCGCCGCTAAACGTCGGGAGTTTGAACGGGTCTACCCCTTTGGCTGGCTGGGGATTCTGTCGCGCACGAAACCGGTGAACGATGAATTAATCTATGCCAGTTCGGCGCAGGGCTTCGCTCTTGCCTCCATGCGTAGCGCAAGCCTGAGCCGCTATTACATTCAGGTGTCGTCGACCGAAAAGGTCGAGGATTGGAGCGATGACCGCTTCTGGGAGGCGCTGAAGCAACGTTTGCCGCGGCCTGTGTCAGAGGCGCTTGTGACCGGCCCGTCGATCGAGAAATCCATCGCGCCGCTGCGCTCCTTCGTGAGCGAGCCTTTGCGGTGGGGAAACCTGTTTCTGGTGGGGGATGCCGCGCATATCGTACCGCCCACCGGTGCCAAGGGGCTGAACCTCGCGGTGTCCGATGTCTTCTATCTGCATGACGCGCTGATCGCCGCGTTGAAGCGAGGGGATCACAGCGGGGTTGACGGTTATTCCGCCCACGCGCTGTCGCGGATCTGGAAGGCGATGCGGTTCAGCTGGCAGATGACAACAATGCTGCATCAGTTCGAGGGCGAAGACAGTTTCGCTCCGCAGATGCGGCGGGCGTCGCTGGCGCATCTGGCGCAAAGCGAAACAGCGCGGCGCGATCTGGCAGAGAATTATACGGGGCTGCCGTTCTAAAGGCCGCGGCCGCCCAAACTAGGGTGCCGAAATGAAAGCAGGGCGGCCCTTGATCCCGGATCAAGGGCCGCCCTGTTTGGTGCTGTGGTATTCGGCTGCGTTTAGCCGCGGATCATCACCTTGCCGGGGCGGCCCGGTGTCAGCGAGGCTTTCAGCGCACCCGAAAGATCATCCAGCCCGAACTGCCCACCGTCTTCCAGCACCAATTCGCCTTTGGCGACCAGCGTGACCAGTTCAGTGATCAGGCGCTTGCGCTCTTCGGGGTCCATATCGCCGCTCACGCGGGAGCCCCAGAAGCCTTTGACGGTGATGTGCTTCATGATCAGCGCGCCAGAGTTCAGCGGCATCGGCGCACCGGTCGCGGTCCCGAACACGACTAGCTCTCCGTCCAGTCCCAGCAGATCGACCAGATCAGCCGAGATATCGCCCCCTACGGAATCGATCGCGGATGCGGCCCCTTTTTCGCCGATGATCTCGCGCGCTTTATCCTGCCAGCCCGCTTCCGAGGTCGACAGCACGTTGTCGATGCCCAGATCCGTCAGCTCTTTCACAGCGTCTTCGCGCCGCACGAGGTTCAGCAGGTTGATGCCGCGGCTTTTGGCGAGCGTGGTCATGATCTTGCCGACGGCCCCGTTTGCAGCGGTCTGGACGATCCAGTCGCCTTTCTGCGCCTTGAGCGTTTCCAGCAGAGAGATGGCGCTGAACGGCATCGCGATCAACTGTGCGCCAGCAACATCCGAGATCGCGTCGGGCAGGGGCAGAACACCAGTGGCGGGGGCGACGAAGTATTCGGCCCAAGTGCCATGCACACCCGCGATCGACACACGCTGGCCGATCATCGCGTCGTCCACGCCTTCACCGACAGCCTCGACGGTGCCAAGCGCTTCGCTGCCGGCAATCGCGCCGGGAAGCTCGGGCTTGTAGCCGTAGTTGCCGCGGATGGTCCAAAGGTCGTGGTTGTGGATTGGCGACAGGGTCATCTTGACCAGAACCTCGCCCGCCCCTGCGGTGGGGGTGTCGACATCACTCGCTTCGATGACGTCGATCGGTTCGCCAAAGCTGTTGTGCACGGCTGCTTTCATGGGGGTCTCGCTTTCTTGTGGTTATCGTATGGTTAGAAAATCAGTGGTTTCTGACAAAGCCTGCTGCAACGGGACCTGATCCTGCGACAGTTTCGACAGGATCGCGGCCCCCAGAAACTTGGCATAGAGCATCTGCGCTGCTGCCCGCGGATCATCGACCGGCGGGACGGAGCCTTCTTCGGCCCCGGCAACCAGCAGCTGCGCGATGCGGCCGACCAACTGTGCCACGCCATCATCCAAGATGCGCCGCATGTCGTCGGACAGATCGGCAACCTCGGCCCCAAGCTTCACAACGAGGCAGTGGTTGGCGATGCCTTCGGAATGGGCATGGGCCAGCCACGCCGACCAGAACGACAGCAGCTTGTCACGGGCAGAACCCGACCCGCTGCACAGCGCATCCATGCGCGCCAGATAATCGTCGACATAGTCGTGCAGTAAGGCCTGGCCAAAGGCATCCTTGGACGGAAAGTAATAATAGAACGACCCCTTGGGGACATCGCTTTCCCTCAGGATGCGCGCCAGCCCGACAGCGCCAAACCCGTACTTGCTGATCAGCGCACGTCCGGCGGTCAGTATCTTTTGCCGCGTTTGATCTGATTTCTTTTGCTCTGTCATATGGGGGAGGTAAGAAGTAATAGACCGGTCGTCTAGTGGCGCGGCCAATTTAATTTTGTGCGCGGCTGCTCCTTGCCGTACAGCTTGGGATGGGGCGGCGTTTCAAGGGGCAGGGTGCGCAATGGGAAAGGTGTCGGACCGAGCGATCATATGGGTGTTTTGCGTCTCAGGCGTGCTTTGTCTCGGGATCATCGCATTCCTTGCGGTGCAGCACTGGGTCGAAAGCATCCCCTACACCGACACATGGGCCTATTTCCGCAACTACCACCCGATCCGGCACAAGCTGCTCGTGGCGTTCGGATGGGTCTTCGCCGCCGTCAGCGTGACCGCGGGCGTTGTATACGTAGGTAGGCTTGCGATGCGTCGAAAACGCTGACGCGCGTCAGTCAGCCCCGCGTGGTGCGTGACGTGTGTGCTGGAATGTAGGGGGGGATTTGGTGGAGCCTAGCGGGATCG
>NZ_DGMH01000009.1:87139-87343 GCF_002388305.1 Sulfitobacter sp. UBA4523 | reverse complement strand
CTTTACTGGGTCGGTCATCGCCTACGGTAAGCTGGCGGGGCGCGTGGATACGTCGGCGACAAAACTGCCCGGCGGTCACATCCTGAACGCCGCGGCGGCTGGCTTGTCGCTGCTGTGTCTGGTCTGGTACTTCAACACCGGTGGCTTCCTGCCGCTGTTCATCATGACCCTGGCGGCACTGTTCATCGGCTACCACCTGATCAT
>NZ_DGMH01000009.1:85605-86823 GCF_002388305.1 Sulfitobacter sp. UBA4523 | reverse complement strand
CTGATCGTCGTGGGCGCGCTGGTCGGCTCGTCTGGTGCGATCCTATCCTACATCATGTGTAAGGCGATGAACCGGTCGTTCGTCAGCGTGATCCTCGGCGGTTTCGGCGGGACATCCGGTCCGCAGATGGAGGTCGAGGGCGAGCAGGTTGCGATCGACACTGACGGTGTTGCCACCCTGCTGAACGAGGCCGACAGCGTCATCATCATCCCCGGTTACGGCATGGCGGTCGCGCAGGCACAGCAAGCGGTAAGCGAGCTGGTCAAAAAGCTGCGGGCAAAAGGCAAGAACGTGCGTTTCGCCATTCACCCCGTTGCGGGGCGTCTGCCGGGTCACATGAACGTGCTGCTGGCCGAGGCCAAAGTGCCCTATGACATCGTGATGGAGATGGACGAGATCAACGATGATTTCCCGTCAACCGACGTGGCGATCGTGATCGGGTCCAATGACATCGTGAACCCTGCCGCACAGGACGACCCCAACAGCCCCATCGCCGGTATGCCGGTTCTGGAATGCTGGAAGGCCAAGAACGTCATCGTGTCCAAACGCGGGCAGGGGACAGGCTATTCCGGAATCGAGAACCCGCTGTTCTTCAAGGACAACACGCGGATGCTTTACGGCGACGCCAAGGCGAGCCTCGACAAGCTGCTGCCGCTGATCGACTGATCACGCGACAGGCGACAAACCAAGGGGCGGTGCAGCAATGCGCCGCCCCTTTTGCTTTTGGGGCGAAGGCAGTGGAACTCAAGCCGGTGGCACGTGTTGAATTGTCATATAGGAGGATTTGAATATGAAGTTTTCGCGCACCAGCCCCTCGACCGGCCCCGGTTCCCCTGAAGTGACCGGCTTTTACGATGACGATACCGGCAGCATCCAATATCTGGTGGCTGATCCGGCGACCTCAAAAGCGGCGGTGATCGACGTGGTTCTGGGCTTCAGCCCACAAAGTGCGGCGACTGACACGCAGCATGTCGATACCGTCCTGCGCCACGCGGAAGCCGCGGGCTACGAGATCGAATGGATCCTCGACACGCACCCCCATGCGGACCATCTCATGGCCTCGCACGTGCTAAAACAGCGGTTGAACAAGCCCAATGCCATCGGGGCAAAGGTGACAGAGATCGCAGAGCTCTGGCGTGACTATTACAACATGCCCGACGCCTTTGATCCCGCCGCCGATTTCGACCACCTGTTCGAGGATGGCGATACATTCACCAT
>NZ_DGMH01000009.1:66142-85399 GCF_002388305.1 Sulfitobacter sp. UBA4523 | reverse complement strand
TTTGTGCATGACAGCTTTATGCAGCCTGACGTGGGCACAGCGCGCGCCGATTTCCCGGGTGGCACCGCGGCTGACCTGTACCAGTCCCTGCAAGATATCCTTGCCCTGCCGGATGCCACGCGCCTGTTCATCGGCCATGACTATGGCACCGAGTATCGCAGCCAACCCATGTGGGAATCCACCGTGGCCGAACAACGCAGGCACAACGCCCATATCGGCGGTGGCGTGTCGCAGCAAAGCTTTGTCGACCAACGCGAGGCGCGGGACAAAACCCTCGCGCTGCCCGACCGGATGCTGCATGTCTTGCAGATGAACCTTCGGGCAGGGCGCTTGCCGGAGGCGGAAGATGACGGTCACGCCTACCTCAAGATACCGGTCAACCGGTTCTGAAACGGGTCCGGTATTCCGCGGTATACGGTTAACCCTATGAAAGATATGTGAAATATATCTAGGCGAATGGCGGCGGTCACGATAGACTGCTTTGATTGACCCCTTGTAGAAAGCCCGCATCGTGCCCGCCCTCGACGATCACCCTCTGCGCTATACGCTCAATAGCGAGCTGCACGCCCGCCCGTTCCCCTCGCTCGCCGCGCCCCATGTCGCGGCCTATCTGGCCGTGCGCCCCTTGGGGGAGGCCGCGCGGCGGGACCGCTCTGTCGATCTGCAACAGCTCCGTGATCTCTTGGCCCATTACGGTGCGCCGCTGCCCGCCGAGGACGCGACCCATTATTTCGGCCCGATGGGAAAATACACGCTGAAGTGGGAGCAGCACACCGAGTTCGTGACCTATACCGTGTTTCTGGATCAGCTCGGCCAGCGCCCCTTTGATCCGGCAGAGTTTGATGTCTTCCCACAGGATTGGCGCGCGGGCCTGAACGCGCAGCGGATCACCTCTATTCTGCTGCGGCTGGTGCCCCGTCCGCCACAGGACGCGCAGATCGCCGAGACGTTGCAAGACTGGTTCGTCCCCGAAAGCCTCGCCGTGGCATCGGTGCTTGAAGATGCTGCCGTCATCGCCAGCGACTTTCGCATCGATCCCGCGGGCCACATGCGCATGGCGGTCTTTGCCAGCGAAGGCACGGGCAGCCGCCGCTTGGGCCGCATCGTGCAACGTCTGTGCGAGATAGAGACCTATAAATCCATGTCGATGCTCGGCTTTGCCAAGGTGCGCGAATTCGCGGGCCAGTTGGACCGTATCGATGCAGAGCTGAATGATCTGATGGCGGGTATGGCAGGCACCTCTGCCATGGCCGAAGACACGCTGCACCGGCTGCTGGATATCTCTGTCGGGCTAGAGGCGCTTTCGGCCGATGCGTCTTACCGTCTGGGCGCGACAGAGGCGTATCAAGCCATCGTCGCACAGCGGATCGGAGCCCTGCGCGAAACACGGTTCATGGCGCGGCAAGGGTTTGATGAATTCATGATGCGCCGCTACGAGCCTGCGATGCGCACGGTCACATCCTCGGAAACACGGCTCAATAAAATGTCCGCCCGCGCCAGCCGCGCGGCCGAATTGTTGCGGACACGGGTTGATGTGGAACGATCCGCGCAAAATCAGGCGATACTGGCCAGCATGGACAAACGCTCTGACCTGCAACTGCGCTTGCAACACACGGTCGAAGGGCTGTCCGTGGTCGCGATCAGCTATTACGCGGTGTCACTGGTGGGCTATATGCTCTACCCGCTGGCCGACCGTATCGGGGTCAGCAAGGGCACGCTCACGGCAGTGGCCGTCCCGGTGGTCGTGCTGCTGATCTGGGGGTTGCTGCGCCGCCTGCGCCACAAGATCAAATAGGGTCAGCTGCCCGCCGGTGTGGCACGCAGGGTGGCATGCATCGCCAGCACGCCGACACCGATCATCACAATCGCAAGGATAGCGGCAAGGGACAGCGTGGGCACGCCGGACAATCCGGCCCCCAGCGTGCAGCCGCCCGCCAGTACACCGCCCACACCCATCAGCGCTGCTCCGATCAGATAGCGGCCCGTCTGGGCGGGTGTCTCGAAACTCTGCCAGCCAAAGCCGCCAAAGATCAGGCTCGACGCGCAGGCCCCCAGGGCCACGCCCCCCAAAAGCCCGACGCCAAAGCCCGCGGGGATCGAACTGCTGGCCACCACCCAGAACAGCGCATCGGCGGAAGGAGAGGTGAACGACAGGCTTTCCATCGCGATAGGGTCGAATGCGTCAAACAGGATAAACCCCGTCCCGACCCAGGCCAGCGGGACCAGCAGGCCAATCATCGCCGCCATCACCAGATGGGTCCAGCGGTTGCCCGATCGCAGCGCCACGGCAAGGGCCGCCACCACGATCAGACCGCCCCATAGCATCACCCCCCCGGGCAGGGCGGCAAGGCTGACGTAATCGCCAAGCCCAAGGGTCACACTGCCAAGCGCCACGCGCATCGGGGCCAGCACGCCTTTCAATGTGGCATGGGCCACAACGGCAAAGACAACCACGACCAACGCCGCGCGCAAATTGCCGGAGCCCGCCAGAATGGTCAGCCGAGAGATACAGCCCCGCGTCAACACCATCCCCGCGCCAAAAAGCAGCCCGCCAATGGCAATCGCCAGATAGGGCACATCCGGCACCATAAAGCGGTGTTCGGCAAAGCTGATCCAGCCCATGGCGACCGCGACCTGCGTCCCAAGCACGGCAAAGGCCAGCGCTGTCAGCCAGACCCCTTTTGCGGCGCGCCGGTCCTCGCCAATCAGTGAGCGGCGAAAACAGAATTTGGTGATCTGCCCGAGTATGCCAAAGATCACCCCAACCGCCAGCGCGAACCAGACAGCCGCCTGTTGCGGTGTGGTGGTCTCAAAACCGAATTGTTCAAACATCCCCGTGATCCCCTTGACGACAGCACGACAGTTCCCTGACGCGTAAACCGCCCGAATTCAAGCCTTTTGCGCCCCCACGACAAAGGGAGGCCGCAGCCCCCCTTCACCCTTTCTCAAATACTCAAACCCGACAGAAGCCCCAAAAGGAGACAGTCCGATCCGGATCACCGTCCGCGCAACCGCGGGTCCAGCGCGTCACGTAGCCCGTCGCCAAGGTAGTTCACGCTCAGTACGGTCAGCGAGATCGCGACGCCGGGCAGGATCACCCGCTCGGGGAATTCCTGCATCCGTGACACAGCATCGGACAAGAGCTTGCCCCATGTCGGATAGTCCGACGGGAAGCCGACGCCCAGAAAGCTCAGCGCGCTTTCGGTGATGATCGCGGTCGCCAGGCCCAGCGTGGCCGAGACCATGATCGGAGAGATGACGTTGGGCAGCAGGTGCTTGCGGATGATCTTGCCCGACCGCGTCCCGATGGACCGCGCGGCGAGGATGAACTCGCGCTCTTTCAGCGCCAGAATGTCGCCGCGCACGATCCGCGCGGTCTGCATCCATGAGGTCAGCCCGATGATGCCGACGATCAGGATGAACATCCCGCCTTCGGGGCCAAACCGTGCGTTGAGCGGTTGGCGGAACAGGGTCACCGCCAGCAGCGTCAGCGGCAGGATCGGCAGCGACAGAACCAGATCGGTAAAGCGCATCAGCCAGAAATCGAGCCGTTTGAAATAGCCCGAGATGACGCCGATGGCCGATCCGATGACCAGCGCCAGCCCCATGGCCAGCCAGCCCACCGCCATAGACACGCGCCCGCCGGCGATCATCTGTGCCATGATATCACGGCCCAGTTGGTCGGTGCCAAAGGGATGTGCCCAACCGGCCTTGGCCTCGCTGTCGAACAGCAGTTGATACACGGGGCGCCAGTTCTTGTTGCGGATATCCAACGCCTTGGGGTCGACATCCCAAAGGTAGGGGCCGAACAACACCGCGAGGGTGATGAACAGCAGGAAGCCTCCGCCAAAGACAGCGCCCTTGTGCTTGCGGAACTGCTGCCAGACGTCGATCCACTGGCTGCGCGGCGGCTTTTGCGGCTCTTTATCGACCAGCGCGCCATAGAGTTCGATGTCGGCCTCGAGCGGGCTTGTGGGGGTGGCTTGCTCAGTCATAGCGGATCCTTGGGTCAAGCAGGCCGTATAGAACATCGGCAATCAGGTTGAATAGAACGATGAGGATGGCGAAGATAAAGGTCAGCGTCATCACCATCGGCAGGTCGTTGGCAAAAAGCGCGGTCAGCAGCAGCTGCCCGATACCATTCACCTTGAACACATTCTCGGTAATGATCGCGCCGCCAAAGATCGCGGGCATGCCAAGGGCAATCACCGTGACCACTGGGATCATCGAGTTGCGCAGCACATGGACCAGAACGACCGATTTCTCGCGCAGCCCCTTGGCGCGGGCGGTGCGCACATAGTCCTGGTTCAGGTTGTCCAGCATCGCGCCGCGCATATAGCGGCTGATCTGCGCGGTGGTTTGCAGCGCCAGCACCATCACGGGCATGATCATCTGCATGAACTGGATTTTGAAGCTCTCCCAGTCGGTCACCACATGGGTCGTGTCGTAGATCGACGGCAACCACCCCAGCGAGACCGAGAAAATCACGATCAGCAGCGGCCCGGTGAAGAAGGGCGGGATCGAAAAGCCGATCATCGTGACAAAGGTGCCCGCTTGATCGAATAGCGAATAGTGGCGGTAGGCCGAATAGATGCCAATCGGGATCGCGATCAGGATGCCCACGATATAGCTCAGCCCAACCACCCAAAGCGTCTGCGGCATCCGCTGGATCACGATATCCATGATCGGGCTGCGGGTCTGCCAGCTGATCGCACGCTGAACGGGACGCACAGCGCCTGTGTCGGGGTCAATGAAGGTCGACAGGCTGGTGTCGGGCAGCCAGCCCAGCAGGAAGCTGTCGCGGGTGGCCCAGTCGATGAAGACCTGCGGTTCAACCCAGAAGAACTGGATCAGCCATTTATAGTATTGCACATAGATCGGCTGCCCGAGGCCAAGCGCCTCGCGCATTTTCTGTTTTACCTCTGGTGGGACTGTCAGCGGCACCTGGGCCATCGGATCGCCGGGGGCCAGTTGCAACAGCAGGAAGATTACCAGGCTGATAAACAAAAGCGTTGGTATCGACAAAAGTAGTCGACGAATGGTGAAGGTCAGCATGCACAGCGCCTTTGCAAGTCGGTCTAGGGGAGGGGAAGCATGTCAAAATCGAAGGGAGGCGCGATTTCGCACACATTCACACAGGCATCAAGTCATGAGGAGCACGCGCGCTGCGTGCTCCTCTGAGCTTGGGCGTGATTATTCTTTCACGCGGTACCAGTCGGCGGCATTCCACAGTTCGGAATCCCATGTGTTCAGGATCACGCCGCCCAGAGTGTTGGACGCAGCGGAAACCCGACCACGGTCGACCAGCGGAACGATGGTCATCGTGTCACGTGTGATGATGTTGTTCAGCTGCTTGGCGATATCGCCACGCTTGTCCAACTCGCCCGTGCGCGACAGTTCGTCCAGCAACGCGTCGTATTCTTCGTTGCAGAAACGGTTGATGTTTTCACCTTGCCACTGGCTGGAAGGCTTGGGCTCGTTGCCACAGCGGTATGCAGACAGGTAGGCCTGCGGATCGGTGCCGTCAAAGTTGTTCGCGTACATTTCAACGTCGGCATAGAACTTCTGGAAGGTATCGGGCGAACCGGGGTCGCCCCCAAAGAAGACCGACGCATCAAGGTTGCGCAGTTCGACTTCGACACCGATCTGGTTCCACCAGTCTTTGATCAGCGCCTGGAAATCCTGACGGACAGCGTTGGTCGAGGTCTGGTACAGCAGGGACAGTTTTTCACCGTCTTTGTCGCGGATGCCGTCGCCATTGGTGTCGGTCCAGCCGGCTTCTTCCAGCAGGGCTTTCGCGCCTTCCAGATCCTGCGTCAGACATTCGGTGTTGTCGGAGGCATAAAGTTCGGGCGCGGGAACGAGGTTACAGGTCGCGCGACCTGCCTGGCCATAGCCGACTTCGACCAGCAAAGGACGGTCGATCGCCATGGACAGCGCCTTGCGGACCTTAAAGTCCGACAGGATCGGGTGCGGATGCGCCACGGTGGAGCGTTCGCCCTCTGGCAGGTCCGGCGATGGGTCTGTCAGGTTCATCTCGATCCGTTCGACCAATGTCCCGAATGCAGAGATCGCCTGACCCTTGCCGCCTTCGGCCATTTTCGCCAGCACATCGGGGGCCAGCTGCATGTTCCAGGCATAGTCGTATTCGCCGGTTTCCATCACCGCACGACCCGCGGCATTCGCATCCCCACCGCCCTTGAGGGTCAGTGTCGCAAACGCGGGTTTGCTGGGGTCACGGTAGTTGGGGTTGGCTTCCATCTGGATCACGTCATTGGGACGGAAATCTGTCACGCGGAACGGGCCGGTGCCGATGGGGTTAAAGTTGGCTTCGGTACATTCGGGGGCTTTCGCGCCCAGGCAGTCCTTGAACTGCGCGGCCTGAATGATCGGTGATTGCGCGCCCATGAACGGGCCATAAGGGTTTGGCTTGGCGTCGGTGAAATGAACGGTAACCGTCAGATCATCCACGATATCGATGCTTTCAACGCCATCGAACTTCGACGCCTGCGCGCAGCCGCCTTCGGGGTGCATACAGTATTCAGCGGTGAATTTCAGATCCGCCGAGGTCACCGGCGTGCCGTCGGACCAAACCAGGCCCTCTTTCAGCTTCCAGGTGATGGATTTCAGGTCTTCGGCCACGCCGCCGTTTTCAACGGTGGGAATCTCGGTCGCCAGATAGGGGACCAACGCGCCGGTTTCGTCATAGCGGCCCATAGGCTCCAGCACGAGGCTCGCCGCCTCGAGGTCTTTTGTGCCGCCCGACAGATAGGGGGTCATGATCGAGGGCGCTTGCCAGTAGATAACTTTCACCTCGCCGTCGCGTCCACGCTCGCCCTCGTGGGCGGCGCCGAATGCGGCGGGGGCAATCGCTACCGAAGCCGCGGCTCCCAGTAACAGGGTTTTCATGTTCATAGCTTACTCCTTGTTGGACACCGTTGGTTTTTTGAGGTGCCTTTTTTTATGGTCTGTCTTTTCTGGCAATGCCAAAAACGTCAATCTTGATCACGGCCGGGGGCAGGGTGCTGCGACAGACAGGGATGCCCGCCAAAACGCCCGTTTTTCCAGCCACGCCAATAACGTCGAAGCATCGAAACAGGTTTGAAAAAAAATGCAAGCCTCCAAAGCAGCGGATGTTAGCGGTCCCTTGGACCGATTTGACACCAGATGACGAAGTGCCTTAGCGTCGTCAAATTGATTAAACGAGAAGCGCTGGAAAATACCATGCTAGACGAGGCGACGCCGACACCAATCGCGCAAATTCAAGAGCTTAGGGTCGAATTTCAAACCCAGGACGGACCCGTTCTAGGTGTGGAGAACGTCAGCTTTGACATCAATGCGGGTGAAACTGTCTGCGTTGTGGGCGAATCCGGCTCGGGTAAATCGGTGTCCTCGCTGTCGCTGATGCGTCTGGTCGAGTTCGGCGGCGGAAAAATTGCGGGTGGGCGCCTATTATTTGAGCGTCAGAACGATCCCGCTGTCGATTTGGCGCGCACAGATCAAGATGTGATGCGCGATATTCGCGGCAATGAGATCGGGATGATCTTTCAGGAACCGATGACAGCGCTGAACCCGGTCTTTACCGTCGGTCGCCAGCTGACCGAAGGGCTGCGCCTGCACAAGAACATGTCCAAGGCGCAGGCAGAGGCCCGCGCGCTGGAGCTTCTGACCCAGGTCCGCATCCCCGAACCGGCCCGCCGTCTTGCACAATACCCGCACGAGCTGTCGGGCGGGATGCGCCAGCGTGTGGTGATCGCCATGGCGCTGGCCTGTTCGCCGCGGCTGCTGATCGCGGATGAACCCACCACCGCGCTGGATGTGACCATTCAGGCCGAAATCCTCGCGCTGATCGACCGCTTGAAACGCGAGACCGGCACCGCCGTCATGTTCATCACCCATGACATGGCCGTTGTCGCCCAGATGGCCGATCGCGTCGTCGTCATGTTCCGCGGTAACAAGGTCGAAGAAGGCACGGTCGAGGAAATTTTCGAAAACCCCCAACACCCCTATACCAAGGCGTTGCTGGCCGCCGTCCCCAAGCTGGGCGAGATGCGCGGCAAACCCTATCCCGAACCGATGAAACTGCTCGGGACGGCGGATAAAGAGATCAAACCCATCAAGGGCACAGAGGAAACGCTGCTGACGGTCAAGAACCTGACCACGCGCTTTCCGGTGCAGGGCGGCTTCCTGCGCCGCACCGTCGCCAATGTCCATGCGGTCGAGGGCCTGTCGTTTACCATCAACAAGGGCCAGACGCTAAGCCTTGTGGGGGAATCCGGCTGCGGGAAATCTACGGCGGGGCGGTCCTTGCTGCGGCTGGTCGAACCCCAGTCGGGCGAGGTCAACCTCGATGGCAAAGACATCATGGCACTGGATTCACGTGGCCTGCACAAGGCGCGGCTGGACATGCAGATGATCTTTCAGGACCCGTTTGCCTCGCTCAATCCGCAGATGCAGTTGTCGGATCAGGTGGCCGAACCGATCCACAATTATGGCACGCTCAAAGGGGCCGAGCTGACCAAACGCATCGAGATGCTGTTTGACCGTGTGGAACTGCCGCGCAGCTTCATGCGCCGCTTCCCGCACGAGCTGTCAGGTGGTCAGCGCCAGCGCGTCGCCATCGCGCGGGCCTTGGCGTTGAACCCCAAGCTGATCGTCGCGGATGAAGCCGTGTCGGCGCTGGATGTGTCGGTGCAGGCGCAGGTGGTCAATCTGATGCTGGAGCTGCAAGCGGAAATGGGGCTGTCCTTCCTGTTCATCAGCCACGATATGGCTGTGGTCGAACGGGTCAGCCACCACGTCGGCGTGATGTATCTGGGCCGGATCGTGGAAATGGGCACGCGGTCGCAGGTGTTTGAAAACCCGCAGCACCCCTATACGCAGGCCCTGATGAAAGCCGTCCCCATCGCCGATCCACGGCGTCGCAAAAAGGAAAGCGAGCTGAACTTCAAGCCGATCCCGTCCCCGATCCATCCGACAAGCTATGTCGCGGAACCCTCTGTTTACAAAACCGTATCCCCCGGCCATCAGGTCTTGATCACCGATAGCGGATACTAAAGGACCACATAAATGACTGCGCGCATGACCCCGTTCGAGCTGATGGAAAAACTCGTCAGCTTTCCCACTGTGTCGCGGGATACGAATATCCCGCTGATCGACTGGGTGGCCGATTACCTTGAAAGCCACGGCATCGCGTCCCATCGCTATATCCACCCCGATCAACCCAAACATGCGCTTTTCGCCCATGTGGGCCCGTGGGAAGAGGGCGCGGTGGTCCTGTCGGGGCATACCGATGTGGTGCCGGTGGACGGCCAGCCCTGGGACAGCGACCCTTTCACCGTGGTTGAACGGGACGGGCGCTATTACGGGCGCGGCTGCTGCGACATGAAGGGCTTTGATGCGCTGGCCATTTGGGCACTGGTAGAGGCGCATTACGCCGACGTGCAACGCCCGCTCCAGATCGCGCTCAGCTTTGACGAGGAAATCGGCTGCACCGGTGCCCCTCCGATGATCGAGGCGATGCAACCGGTGTTGCCCAAGGGGGCACTGGTGATCGTGGGGGAACCCTCGACCATGCAGGCCGTTACAGGTCACAAGGGCGGCACGGGCTTCAACACCCATGTGGTCGGCTTCGAGGTGCATTCCTCCTTGCTGCACACAGGCGTCAACGCGATCATGGCGGGGGCCAAGCTGATCGAATGGGCCAATGAGGTGAACACCGAGAACATGGCCCGCAAACCCAGCGAGCTTGCCGCGATGTTCAACCCGCCCTTTACCACCGCCCATGTGGGCGTGATCTCGGGCGGGACAGCGCATAATATCACCGCCAAGGATTGCCACTTCGCCATGGATTTCCGCATCGTGCCGGGCGAAGATAAAGACGCCTGGGGCACCGCCTATCTGGAGAAGGTGCGCGAGGTCGAAAAGCAGATGCAAGAGGTCGTCCCCGAAACCTATATCGAGGTCACCCCCCGTTTCGACGTCCCCGCACTACAACCCGAAAAAGACGGGCTGGCCGAAACCTTCGTGCGCCAGATCACCGGCGACAATGCCAGCCACAAGGTCTCCTACGGGACCGAGGCCGGACAGTTCCAGGAAGCCGGGTATAGCGCGGTGATCTGCGGCCCTGGCGATATCGCACAGGCGCACCAGCCCAACGAATATATCGAAGTCGCGCAATTCGAGGCCGGCCATAGCTTCATGCGCGACCTGCTTGACCGTTTGAAATGACACAGCGCAGCGGCCCCCTTCTTCCAAATGGCATCACATCCCGGGGGAGGGGCCGCAGCACGGCACCGGGGGCTGGCCCCCGATCCAGGCCTGCTTTGCCCGCGACGCCTACGCAATATAAAGCCTGACCCATGCAGCCATTCCCGATCCACACGACCACCCCCGTCACCTATCCCGGCCCCCAGCCAGCCACGTCGGATATCGTCGTTATCGGCGGCGGGATCATCGGGGTCTGCACGGCGCTGTTCCTCGCCCGGGAGGGTCACTCGGTCACCTTGCTGGAAAAGGGTCGCATCGCCGCTGAACAATCCAGCCGCAATTGGGGGTGGATCCGGCAACAGGGGCGCGACCCTGACGAGATGCCGATCATGTCCGAGGCGCAGGCGCTCTGGCGCGAACTTGCGGGGCAAACGAACGTGGATATCGGGCTGCGGCAGGGCGGCATTGCCTATCTGGCGCAAAGGCCGACACAGCTTGCGGGCTACGAAGACTGGCTGCCCCATGCGCGGGCCAATGGCGCGGACAGCCGGATGATGACGGCGGCCGAGGTCTCCGCCATGTTCCCCGGCCTTGCGACACCTCAGATCGGCGCGCTGATCACGCCGTCGGACATGCGGGCGGAGCCTTGGGTCGCGGTGCCCGCTCTCGCCGGTATCGCCGCGCGAGAGGGCGTTCAGATCATCGAGAATTGCGCCGTGCGCTGCCTTGATATCGCGGCGGGGCGGGTTGCCGGGGTGATCACGGAACAGGGGCGTATCGCGTCTTCGCAGGTGGTGCTGGCAGGCGGGGCGTGGTCGGCGCTGTTCCTGCGCAATCACGGTATCTCTATACCGCAGCTGTCGGTACGCGAAAATGTGGCGGCGACCGAACGCTTGCCTGAAATTTACGCAGGGGCGGTGTCGGACGGGCGGGTCGCGTTCCGGCGGCGCGAGGATGGCGGCTATACGCTCGCCCCTCCCGGCGCGCCCGAGCTTTTTGTGGGCCCTGACGCCTTTCGTGCTTTGCCCCATTACCTGACCCAGTTGCGCGCCGATCCCTTTGGTCAACGGCTTCACCCTTTTGCGCCCAAAGGCTTTCCCGATGCCTGGACGACCAAGCGGCGCTGGCAGGCCGATACCCCATCCCCCTTCGAGGCGATGCGCATCCTTAACCCCATGCCCAATATGGCCAAGATCCGCCGCCTGCTGCGTGATTTTTCAGCAATGTTCCCCGATCTGGGGCCGATAAAGCTGAAATCTGCCTGGGCGGGGATGATCGACACGATGCCTGACATTGTACCTGTCGTGGATACTCTGGCAGCACTGCCGGGGCTGACCATTGGCACGGGCATGTCGGGGCACGGCTTTGGTATCGGGCCGGGCATGGGCCGCGTTCTGGCGCGTCTGGCCACGGGGCAAAGCGCCGGGCACGATCTGACCCGCTTTCGCCTTGCACGTTTCACCGATGGCAGCCCGATGATCCTGGGCCCGAACGTCTAGACACATAAAGGAACGCACGCGATGCCGATCAAGAACCGCTTTGCCGAAACCCATGCCGACATCACCGCGTGGCGGCGTCACCTGCATACGATCCCCGAACTGCAATTCGATCTGCCGCAGACCGCGGCTTTCGTCGAAGAGAAGCTACGCAGCTTTGGCATTACCGATATCACCACCGGCGTGGCGCAAAGCGGCATCGTCGCGGTGATCGAGGGCAAGACCAATGCCTCGGGGCGCAGCATCGGCTTGCGCGCGGATATGGACGCTCTGCCCATCACCGAGGCGACGGGGCTTGAGTATGCCTCCAAAACGCCGGGCAAGATGCATGCCTGCGGCCATGACGGGCACACCGCGATCCTGCTGGGGGCCGCGCAATATCTTGCAGAAACGCGCAATTTTGACGGGCGGGCGGTGCTTATCTTCCAACCCGCTGAAGAGGGCGGCGGCGGTGGCAATGTCATGGTCGAGGAAGGCCTGATGGAGCGTTGGTCCATCGACGAGGTCTACGGGCTGCACAATATGCCCGGCCATCCCGTCGGCGCATTCGCGATCCGCAGTGGCCCTTTGCTGGCGGCGGCGGATGAGTTCGACATCGTCATCACCGGTCAGGGCGGCCATGCCGCAGCCCCGCACGAGGCGATCGATACCAACCTTGCCGCGGCGCATGTCGTTGTCGCGCTGCAATCCATCGCCGCACGCAACGTGGATCCGATCAAGAATGCTGTCGTGTCGGTCTGTAGCCTGCGGTCCGATACCGACAGCCACAACGTCCTGCCGCAAACCGTGCGGCTGCGCGGCACGGTCCGCACGCTGGATGCGGGCATCCGCGATCTGGTGCAGGACCGGCTGGAGGCAGTCGTGACCCACACCTGCGCCGCCCACCAATGCACTGCCGACATCGTTTACGCGCGCGGCTATCCCATCACCGTGAACGCTGACGCGAATACCGCCTACGCCGCTGATGTGGCCGAGAATATCGCCCCCGGTGTGGACCGCGACACGCCGCCGATCATGGCCGGAGAGGATTTCTCGTATATGCTGAACCAGCGCCCCGGTGCCTATATCATGCTGGGCAATGGCGACGGGCCCACCGTCCACCACCCCATGTATAATTTCAACGATGACGCGATCCCCGCAGGTTGTAGCTGGTTCGCGGAAATGATTGAAACAAGATTGCCAGCCTAGCCGCCGGCTTTGCCCGAAAGGGGCGCTGCGCGTTCCCTTTTTTCACAGACTTCAAGGACTTCGAAAAATGCCCGTTAAGAACCGATTTGCCGAATTGCACACCGACATCACCGCATGGCGACGTGATTTGCATGAACACCCCGAGATCCTGTTCGAGACGCATCGCACCTCTGCCACCGTGGCCGAGAAACTGCGCGCCTTCGGCTGTGACGAAGTTGTCGAAGGCATCGGGCGTACCGGTGTTGTCGGCGTGATCAAGGGCAATGCCACCACCTCGGGCAAGGTCATCGGGCTGCGTGCCGATATGGACGCGCTGCCGATCCACGAACAGACGGGGCTGGACTATGCCTCCAAAACGCCCAATGCGATGCATGCCTGCGGCCACGACGGCCACACGGCGATGCTGTTGGGCGCGGCGCAGTATCTGGCCGAGACACGGAACTTTGACGGGACTGTTGTTGTGATCTTTCAGCCTGCCGAAGAAGGCGGCGGCGGCGGGCGCGAGATGTGCAAGGACGGCATGATGGAACGCTGGGGCATTCAGGAAGTCTATGGCATGCACAACTGGCCCGGCATTCCCGCCGGACAATTCGGCATCCGCCCCGGCCCGTTCTTTGCGGCCACCGACCTGCTGGAAATCGAAGTCGAGGGTCTGGGCGGCCACGCGGCAAAACCACACGAGACCATCGATACCGGTGTGGTCACCGCACATATCATCACCGCGCTGCAAACCATCGTCAGCCGGAACGCGGACCCCGTGGGCAATATCGTTGTCTCGATCACCTCGATCGAATCCTCGTCCAAGGCGTTCAACGTGATCCCGCAGCGGGTGAATCTGCTGGGTACCGTGCGCACCCTCTCCAATGACCTGCGCGATCTGGCTGAAAAGCGCGTGACAGAGATTTGTGAAGGCATCGCGGCAAGTTTTGGCGCGACGGCAAAGGTCAAATACGTGCGCAACTATCCGGTGATGGTGAACCACGACGAACAGACTGAATTCGCGGCGGATGTCGCGCGTAGCATCTCGGGTCAATGCGACGAAGCACCTTTGGTCATGGGGGGCGAGGATTTCGCCTTTATGCTCGAGGAGCGCCCCGGTGCCTATATTCTGGTCGGCAATGGCGACACCGCGATGGTGCACCACCCGATGTATAACTTTAACGACGATATCATTCCCGCGGGCTGCAGCTGGTGGGCGGGTATCGCCGAACAACGCATGCCCATCGGCTGATCACACGGGCATGGGGCGGGGGGGACACCCGCGCCCTATGCCGCCAGCAGCTTGCGATAGATTTTGACCAGCGCCGCCGCTTCGCGCGCGATAGAGAAATCCGACATCACATAGCTGCGCCCGGACTCTGCCCATGCGGCCAGACGGGTCCGGTCGGACAGGGCATCGCGCGTCGCGGCCTCAAGTGCTGGAATGTCATCGGGGTCCACCAGTAGGCCCGTCGTACCTTGCACCACCAGCTTTTCAAAGGCCCCCACACGGGTCGCGACCACGGGTACACCGCAGGCCATCGCCTCGATCGGGGTGAGGCCGAATCCCTCCCACCGTTGGGGGGCGACGTAAAGGTCCAGCACGCGGTAGAAATCCGCCATATCGCCCACAGGCACCTCTGGCAGGAACAGCATCCGGTCCGACAGCCCTTCGGCGCGGGCGCGGTCTTTCAGGCCCTTCTCGAAGCTCTCGTATTTCTCGGTCGCGCGCCCCATCACAAGGGCGACGACATCGGGGTTGTCCCGCAGGATCGGCAGCATCGCCTCGACAAAGGCATCGGTGCCCTTTTGGGCGCGGATACGGCCATAGCAACCCACCAGCGTCGCGTTCACTGGCAGCTTAAGCTCGGCGCGCAGGGCGGCGCGGTCGGGCGAGGGGGCAAAGCCTTCGGTGTCGATCCCGTGCATGATCACATGGCCGGGGTTTTCCAGATAGGCGTTGGTCCGGTCCGAGGTCGCCACAACGGCATCCATCCGCCGGATCAGCCAGCGCGTCAGGCCGGTCTGTTCGCGTTGGCTGGCCGAGGTGAACATTAGCTTGAGCCGCTTGCCCAGCAGATAGCGCAGCGCCAGCCCGCCCAGCATCTCGACGTTGCGCCGCGCGTGCCAGACCCGCCAGCCCGACGGCGACGGCCCGCGGCGCGACATGGTCACAAGCGAGGCCAGCGGCACCTGCGGCACATCATCAGGCACGACGGGGCCCGTTGCCGCGATAGAGATATCGCGCGATTGCACCGGCACCAGCCGCATCACAGTGGCCGTGACGCCGCTGAGCCTGCGTTTGAAATTCGGCGCGATCACATCGGTGTGGGCAAGGGGGTGCGTCATGGGGTATCCAACTTCAATGTGGTGATCAGACGGCTGGCGATGGCATCAAGCTGGTCATCCTGTGCCGCGATGAAGCGGGCAGCGGCTGCGGTCATCGTCGCCAGCTCGTCCGGTTTGGTCAAGAGCGCGGCAACGCGGGCGGCCAGATCATCGCCATCCGCCACGATCCGCGCAGCGCCTTCGGCCTCGAGCTGAGCATAGGTTTCCGCAAAGGCCGCAACATGGTTGCCCGACAGCACGGCGGCACCCGATTGCGCCACCTCGAACGGGTTATGCCCGCCAATGGGCAGCAGCGATCCGCCTAGAAACACGACATCGGACAGGCTGTACCAAAGGCCCAATTCCCCCAGCGTGTCAGCCAGATAGACCTGGCCTCCGGGGGCGTCCCCACGGCTGCGACGCTGCACGGTCAGCCCCGCGTCCTGAACCAGCGCCTCTACCGCATCGCCGCGTTCGGGGTGGCGGGGGGCAAGGATAAGACACAGATCGGGGATCTCGCGCAGCAGCTTCTTATGTGCGTCCAGCACGCTGCGTTCCTCGCCTTCGTGGGTGGAGGAGGCAACCCAGACCGCCCGCCCGCCAAGCGCTGTGCGCGCAGCCGCCAGCGCCTGTGCATCGACGGGTAGCGGGCCGGCCATGGATTTCAGGTTCACGCCCGGCGACACACGATCGGCGGGGGCATGCATGCGGATCATATTGCGCGCCATCGCGTCATTCTGCGTCACGATCAGCGTGAAGACATCGAACAGGTAGCGGGCAGTGCGGGGCCATTTCTCCCAGAACTCGACCGTTTTGTCGGACATGCGCGCATTGACCAGCGCCATCGGCGCGCCGGTCGCGTGGGTCCGTCGCAACATCTGCGGCCAGATCTCGCTTTCGACAAATATCGCGGCGTCGGGCTGCCAATGGGCCAGGAACCGCTTTAACGGGCCGGGGGCGTCTAGCGGGGCAAACTGGTGCAGGCTGCGCGGCGGCAGACGTTGATCCACCAGCCTGGCCGAGGTCGCGGTGCCGGACGTAATCAGGAAATGCGCGTCGGGCAGCATATGCCCCATGCGGGTGATCAGCGCCAGCACCGACAGGCTTTCGCCCACGGACGCCGCATGCACCCAGACCAGCGGGCCGCCGCTTGGGCGCGGCTGTGTGGCGATGCCGCGTTTCTCTCCCGCGCGGGCGGCGGGCACGTCCTGCGCGTTCAGCTTGCGCGCCTCTGCGCTGGCGGCAAAGGGGATCAGGCAGCGGCTGGCAAGAACCCAGGCGCGGTACAGGAAAGGCGCGGACACGGTCGCGTCAGCCGCCTGTGTGGCTCATGTGGCGGGGCATCTGCCCATCCAGCTTTTGCCGTGAATAATCAAAGTCATGGCCCTTGGGCTTAAGGTTGATCGCCGCGCGAATTGCGTCTTTCAAGGGCGCGTCGTCATCGGGGTGATTGCGCAAGGGCGCGCGCAGGTCGGCCACATCTTCCTGCCCCAGACACATGTAGATTTCACCGGTGCAGGTGATCCGTACGCGGTTGCAGCTTTCGCAGAAATTATGGGACAGCGGCGTGATAAAACCGATCTTCTGGCCGGTCTCTTCCAGCCGGACATACCGGGCAGGGCCGCCCGTATTCTCGGCCAGATCGGTGACGGTGTAATGTTCCTCGTAGGTGCGGCGCACATCCTTGAGCGACCAATACTGGCCCAAGCGGTCCTCGTTGCCCAAGTCGCCCATGGGCATCACCTCGATCCAGGTCAGATCAATCCCGCGATCCGCACACCAAGCGGTCATCGACGGCAGTTCTGCCTCGTTGAAGCCTTTCAGCGCGACGGCGTTGATCTTGACCCGCAGCCCGGCATTCTGCGCCGCGTCGATCCCGCGCAGCACCTGCGGCAGACGCCCCCAACGGGTGATGTCGGCGAATTTCTGATCATCCAGCGTATCAAGCGACACATTCACACGGCGCACGCCCGCAGCATAAAGATCGGCGGCATAGCGTTCCAACTGGCTGCCATTGGTGGTCAGCGTCAGCTCTTTCAGCGTGCCGGCGTCCAGATGGCGGGTCATGCTGTCGAAGAAGGTCATGATACCTTTGCGGACCAAAGGCTCACCGCCGGTGATGCGCAGCTTTTGCACACCCAGATCGACAAAGTTGGTGCACAGCCGATCCAGCTCTTCCAAGGTCAGAAGTTCCTTCTTGGGGAGGAAATTCATATTCTCGGACATGCAATAAACACAGCGGAAGTCACAGCGGTCTGTGACAGAGACGCGCAGATAGGTGATAGCGCGGGCGAACGGGTCAATCAAAGGTGCATTCATATCCCATAGGTAAACATCGGCCCATCCCGGGGCAAGTAGCATTTAGGAGATTGAAGCGGCAGGGGGGGAGCGTTAGATTTAACCCATGAAACATTATATTATTCTAGGTGTCGCTGTTGTTGCTCTGGCCGGATGTGCGGGCGTAACGGATCGTTTGGGTTTGGGCAAACGCGGGGCGGACGCCGCCCCCCCCACGGCCGAGGCCGAGGCGCGTGCAGAGGCGTCCCTGTCGTCCGCCACCGCGGCTGCCCGTCCGCCTGCTGGGGCACGCACAGCCGATGCGCTTGACACCACCACGGCCGAACAACGCGCCGAGGCGTCAAAACCTGCTGCGGCAGGGGCCAAATCGCTGGGCACCACCGTCGCCTCGCTTGGTAGCGCGACGGAGCCGGGGCTGTGGATGAAAACACCGCTGGTGAAATCGGAAATGCAGGGCCGCGTGACGAACCCCGCGACGGGCAAATCCTCTACGGTTGAACTGATCCCGCTGGATGGGCCTGCCTCGGGCGGGAGCCGCATGTCGTTGTCGGCGCTGCGTCTGATTGGCGCGTCGCTGACGGATCTGACCAAGGTTGAAGTGTCCACCAACGGTTAAGCCGCGCGGTGATGGTGTAAGATACAAAACGGGCGTCCGAGGGGGAACCTTGGACGCCCGTTTTCGGTAGGGATCAGCTATCTGATGCGGGGGCTTCGTCTTCCGCCGTCACGTCCGCCGTCACCGGAGCTTCCAGCGGGAAATCCGGCATATGGCGCGCGGCTTCCTTGATCGCATAGGGTTTGAGGGTGGCGCGGTTGTCCTCGATAAAGGCGGCGGCGCGCACGGGGTCATGACGGCTGAGGTCGCGGACCCACCACGCGATGGCCTTTTGCAGGATGCCGTTCTTGACCGGCAGATACCCCGCTGCCCACCCAAGGATACGCTCGCGCGCGTCCAGCTCTTCGGGCTTGGGGTTGTTCTGCTTGGTCCAGGGCAGGGTCGCGACAAGCGCCGCCCGCTTCGACCAGAGCTCACCCGATTGGCTCCAAGTCTCGACCACATCCAGACGTTGAGGGTCTGCCAGCAACCGTTTTTGCGCCGCCATGCAGGCATGATCCGCGATGGCCCAGCTGTCGAAGTCCGGTACCCAGCTTTGGATCAACTGCCACGCGGGTTCGTCATCCGGGCGCAGGCGGGCCTGGGTCAACAGTTTGGCCGCCGCCACCCGCGCCTCGAAGATATCCGTTTGCCACAGGGCATCGGCCAGCGCGATCCGGTCGGTCAGCGACAGCTCGGTCCGCCACGCTTTGGTCAGATCGTTGATCTGCGGATTGGCGATGCCCAGATAGGGGCGATCCACCTTGTGATAGGCCTGCATCTTCTCGACAGCGGCGGGATCAGCCAGTTCGTTCAGCTGCGCCATATAGGGGGCAAGGTTCATTCCACAGTCACCGATTTTGCCAGGTTGCGCGGTTGGTCGACATCGGTACCTTTGGCAATCGCGGTGTGATAGGCCAGCAACTGCGCCGGGATCGCATAGAGGATAGGGGCGAGCGCATCGGCAACGGGTGGCATCTCGATCTGCCCCCACGTGCCTTCGGCGGCTTCATCCAGCCCCGCACGATCCGAGATCAGGATAACCTTGCCCTTGCGCGCCATGACCTCTTGCATGTTGCTGACAGTCTTGTCGAAGAGCGTGTCGTTGGGGGCCATGACCACCACGGGCACGTTTTCGTCGATCAGCGCGATCGGGCCGTGTTT
>NZ_DGMH01000009.1:42511-65900 GCF_002388305.1 Sulfitobacter sp. UBA4523 | reverse complement strand
ACGTCACGGGCCGAGGAAAGCTTGTAGGCTTCGTCGCGCAGGGCGGCGTTCTGTTCGAGCGCGGTGTTGATCAGCGACGGCATGGACCGCAGACCAGAGACATAATCGGCCAGCTCTTCCTTGGTGATCGCGCCGCGGTCCACGGCAGCTTTCAGCACCACCAGGAACAAGACGGTCAACTGGCAGGTAAAGGCTTTGGTAGAGGCGACGCCCACTTCGACCCCCGCGTGGATCGGCAACGCCAGATTGCTTTCCCGCGCGATGGAGGATTCAGTCACATTGACGACCGAAGTGATGAGATCGGCCTTGCCCGCGCAATAGCGCAGCGCGGCCAGCGTGTCGGCGGTTTCGCCCGACTGGCTGACAAACAGCGCCATGGTCCGGTCCGAGATGGGCGGTTCACGATAGCGGAATTCCGACGCGACATCGACCTCGACCGGCATGCGGGCGATCTGTTCGAACCAGTATTTCGCGGTCAGGCAGGCGTAGAAGGCCGTGCCGCAGGCAACCATAGTGATACGGTCGATCTTGGTGAAATCGAGCCCCGGATCGGGCAGCATGATCTCTCCGTCCGCGGTGAGATAGCGCGACAGGGCCTCGCCAATCACAGCGGGCTGCTCTGCGATCTCTTTCGCCATAAAGTGCTTGTGGCCGGCCTTGTCGATGCGGGTGGTGTCCAGGCTGATCTTCTTGACCACTCGGTCAACAGGGGCATCATTGGCGTCGTAAATCTTGACCGACGTGCGGGTCAGCACGGCGCGGTCGCCTTCCTCGAGGTAGGTCACACGGTCCGTCATGGGTGACAGCGCAATCGCGTCGCTGCCCAGATACATCTCGTTGTCGCCATAGCCGACGGCTAGCGGAGCCCCCTTGCGCGCGCCGATCATCAGATCTTCTTCACCGTCAAACAGGAACGCCAGCGCGAAAGCCCCATGCAGCCGCGCAATGGTCTTGGTCGCGGCGTCTACAGGGCCCAACCCTTCGGCCATGTATTTCTGGGTGAGCAGCACGACCGTTTCCGTGTCCGTCTCGGTCACGAATTCAACGCCGTCCTTGGCCAGTTCGGCGCGCAGCTCGCGGAAGTTTTCGATGATGCCATTATGCACGACAGCCACCGGCCCCGCCTGATGCGGGTGCGCATTGGTGACCGATGGCGCACCATGGGTCGCCCAACGGGTATGCCCGATGCCCGACTTCCCGGCGAGCGGTTCGTGCACCAGTAGATCCGACAGGTTCACTAGTTTTCCGACCGCGCGGCGGCGGTCCAGCTTGCCCGCGTCAATCGTCGCGATACCGGCGCTGTCATAGCCGCGATATTCCAGACGTTTCAGGGCTTCGACAAGGGTAGGCGCAACTTCGTGTTGGCCAAGGATACCGACAATACCACACATGATTAGCTGCCTCTCTGCTGTTTGGCCTTCTTGGCCTTTAACATTTCCAACAATTTCCGCGCCATGCCCGGTTTCTCGACCTGATGCGCGCGCGCCAGCGCCAATGCGTCAGCCTCCACATCCGAGGTGATGACCGACCCCGATCCCGTCATCGCTCCGTCGCCGATATGCACGGGGGCCACCAGCATGGTGTTCGACCCGATAAAGGCGTTGGCCCCGATATGGGTGTGGTGCTTCATCACGCCGTCATAGTTGCAGGTGATCGTGCCCGCGCCGATATTGGCTTTGGCGCCGATGGTCGCGTCGCCGATATAGCTCAGGTGGTTCACCTTGGCCCCTTCGGCGATCTGCGCGTTCTTTACCTCGACAAAATTGCCGATGCGCACATCCTCGGACAGCTCTGCACCGGGGCGCAGGCGGGCGTAGGGGCCAATGACCCCGCCGCGTGCGACGTGGCAGCCTTCAAGGTGGCTGAAGGCGCGGATGGTGGCACCGGATTCAATCGTCACGCCGGGGCCAAAGACCACATTGGGTTCGATCACCGTGTCGCGGCCGATATAGGTGTCGCGGGCGAAATAGACCGTATCGGGGGCCATCAGCGTGATACCGTCCTCGAGCATGGCTGCACGGGCGCGCGACTGGAACGCCGCGTCGGCAGCGGCCAGATCCGCGCGGGAGTTCACGCCCATCGTCTCGGCCTCGTCACAGGTGACGGCAGTGGCTTTCAGCCCGCGTTCCCGTGCAATGCCAATGATATCGGTGAGGTAGTATTCTTCCGATGCGTTGTCGTTGCCGACCGCATCAATCAGATCAAACAGCAGATTGGATTTGCACGCGACAACGCCGCTATTACAAAGGGTTATCGCACGCTCTTCATCCGTGGCGTCTTTGTATTCAACGATGCGGTCAAGGCTGTCGCCCTGCATCACCAAACGGCCATAGCGCGCAGGATCAGCAGCGTCGAAGCCCAGAACGACGACATCATTCGTCTCAAGTGCTGCGCACATGTTTTCAAGCGTTTCGGTCTGGACGAAAGGCGTGTCGCCATAAAGCACGATGGCCGTGCCGTCGAAGCCTGCCAGCGCCTCGCGCGCCTGACCAACGGCGTGGGCGGTGCCCAATTGTTCCTCTTGCACGACGACCTGTGCTTCGTCGTCAAATGCCTGCGCTGCGGCGCGGACCTGATCTGCCCCGTGGCCTGCAACAACGACCGTGCGGGCAGGCGACAGCGCGGCACCTGATGCCATGGCGTGCTCTAACAGTGGTGCGTGGGCGACCGCATGCAGAACCTTGGGCAGATCCGATTGCATACGGGTACCTTTGCCTGCGGCCAAAAGGATCAGTGCAACTTCCATGTATAATCTCTTTAATCAATTTAATGTCTGCTCTCTTTACCTTGTTGGCGATTTTGCGCAAGGCTAGGGGTCATCAAAGAAGATTTCCGCCTGCAACACATTCAGCAAAGGAATGCCGATGAAAACAGTCGTATTCGACCTCGACGGGACGCTCGCGGACACCAGCGGAGACTTGATCGCCGCGGCAAATGCCTGTTTCCGCGACATGGGCGAGGGCGATGTGCTGGATGCCAAGTCCGATGCAGGCACGGCGCTGAAAGGCGGCCGGGCGATGCTGCGGTTGGGCATGGAACGCTTGGGGCGCGCCGACGACGCCGAGACCATCGACCGCTACTATCCCATGCTGCTCGAAGCCTATGGCCGCGAGATCGACACCCATACCGTGCTGTACCCCGGCGCGATGGAGGCGGTGGAGGCGTTGAAAGCCGCGGGCTACCGCGTGGCGATCTGCACCAACAAACCCGAGGGGCTGGCCCATACGCTGCTGACCAAGCTTGGCGTGCGCGATGCCTTTGGCGCGATGGTGGGGGCCGATACGCTGGCGATCCGCAAACCCGATCCGGAGCATCTGTTCGAAACCGCGCGGCGTGCCGGGGGCGACCCCGCGCTGTGCTTGCTTGTGGGCGATACCAATACCGACCGCGAGACGGCGCGCGCGGCGGGGGTGCCTTGCGTGTTGGTCTCCTTTGGTCCCTCGGGCGATGATATGGCGGCACTTGGCCCCGAAGCCCTGCTGGACCACTATGACGACCTGCCCGACATCGTCACCCGTCTGATCGGTGCTGTCTGACATGGTATCTGACACGGCAGAGGTGTTCGCCGGCAGCTTCACCCAGCAAGAACCAATCCCCGAGGAAGCCATCGACGCCGCCGTCGCCGCCCAGAAAGACTGGGCGAGCTGGACCGGCAAGGAACGCGCCGCCGTGCTGCGCAAATGGTTCGACCTGATGATGGAAAACCAAGACGATCTGGGGGCCATCCTGACCGCTGAACAGGGCAAGCCTCTGGGCGAGGCCAAAGGCGAAATCGCTTATGGCGCGTCCTTTATCGAATTCTTCGGCGAAGAGGCCAAACGCGTCTACGGTGAGACCATCCCCGGCCACCAGCGCGACAAGCGGATTACCGTGATCAAGCAGCCCATCGGCGTGGCCGCGTCGATCACGCCCTGGAACTTCCCCAACGCGATGATCACCCGCAAGGCCGCGCCCGCGCTGGCCGCCGGCTGCGCCTTTGTGGCGCGCCCCGCTGCGGAAACACCGCTGTCGGCAATCGTGATGGGTGTGCTGGCCGAACGCGCGGGCATCCCCGCAGGCGTGTTCAACGTGCTGCCGTCGTCCTCTTCTTCTGCCGTGGGCAAGGAGTTCTGCGAAAACCCCGCAGTGCGCAAACTGACCTTTACCGGATCAACCGAAGTGGGCCGCATCCTGCTGAAACAGGCTGCCGATCAGGTCATGAAATGCTCGATGGAGCTGGGGGGCAACGCGCCGTTCATCGTCTTTGACGACGCCGATCTGGACGCCGCTGTCGAAGGCGCGATCCTGTGCAAGTTCCGCAACAACGGTCAGACCTGCGTTTGTGCGAACCGCATCTACGTGCAGGCCGGTGTCTATGACGCCTTCGCTGAAAAGCTGAAAGCCCGCGTTGAAAAGATGAAGGTCGGCGACGGCTTTGAAGACGGCGTAGAGCTGGGGCCGCTGATCAACGGCGATGCCTCCGAGAAGGTGAAAGAACATGTCGAGGACGCGGTGTCGAAAGGTGCCGAAATCCTGCTGGGCAGCAAAGAAGAGAAGATGGAGGGCAACTTCCTCGCGCCGACCATCATCACCGGTGTGACGCAGGATATGAAAGTCTCGAAAGAGGAAACCTTCGGCCCGCTCGCCCCGCTGTTCAAGTTCGATAACGAAGACGACGTGATTGAGATGGCGAATGACACGATCTTTGGCCTCGCATCCTACTTCTACGCCAAAGACCTAAGCCGCGTGTACAAGGTCGCAGAGGCGCTGGAGTATGGCATCGTGGGTGTGAACACCGGGATCATCTCGACCGAGGTCGCGCCGTTTGGCGGCGTCAAACAGTCCGGTCTGGGCCGCGAAGGCAGCCACCACGGGATCGAGGATTACCTCGAGATGAAATACATCTGCATGTCGGTCTGACCTGCGGATCATCCGGGATTAGAAACGGGCGGCGGGATCATCCTGCCGCCCGTTTTCGTATCAGCCGTTCAGCACGCGGGTGATCAACTGGCCCAAGCGTTCGATCCCTTCCGCGATCTTGCCTTCGGTCGAGGTGGAGTAGCTGAGCCGCAAGGTATTGCGCCCCGACCCGTCCGCGAAAAACGCGTGCCCCGGTACAAAGGCGACCCGTTCGCTTTCCAGCGATTGTTTCAGCAGATCGGCCCCGTCCAGCGTGTCGGGCAGTGTCACCCAGATGAACATGCCGCCTTCGGGTTTGGTCCAGCTCACACCATCGGGCATATGTGCCTGCAGCGCTTCCAGCATAGCATCGCGACGTGCACGGTAGGCGTTGCGGATCGTGTCGATGTGGCTGTCGAAATGCTGCTCCGCGACCGAGGCCACGGCGATCTGGTTCAATGTCGCACTGTGCAGATCCGCCGCCTGTTTCATCAACACGAGTTGCGAGATCACCGGCATCGCGGCGCAGACCCAGCCCACACGCAGCCCGGGCGACAGTGTTTTCGAAAAGCTGCCGCAATAGATCGTCCGACAGGCTTCCAGATCACCGTTCCGGCGTTCGGCCTCAAGCGCGAGGATCGGCGGGATCGCGTCGCCGTCAAAGCGCAGCGACTGATAGGCTGCGTCTTCGATCACGGCGATGTCCATTTCCTCGGCCAGATCAATCACCCGCTCGCGCGCGGCGCGGCTGACCGTGGCCCCTGTCGGATTGGCAAAATCAACGGAAAGATAGGCGAACTTGGCCGCGCCGCCTGCCTCTTTCGCGGCGGCGGTATAATCCGCACCACTGCGGTTGCTCAGCGGGTCCAGCTTGTCATAGCGCGGCTCGTAGGCGTTAAAGGCGCCCAAGGCCCCCAGGTAGGTCGGCCAGCCCACCAGCGCGGTATCCCCCGGCGACAGGAACAGCTTGCCCAGATAATCCAGCGCCTGCTGCGAGCCCGAGGTGATCAGGATGTTGTCCGGCGTCGCCGGAATACCGATCGCCTGCATCTGCGCGGCAATCCAGACACGCAGCGGTTTGTGCCCCTCGCTGGTGGAATACTGCAACCCCTGCGCCGCCATCGGCCCGTTCAGCGCCTCGGCAAAAGCGTCCTGAAACGCCGTTTTTGGAAACAGATCAGGGTCAGGAATACCACCGGCGAAAGAGATGATATCCGGCTGGTCCAACAGCTTGAGCAGCTCGCGAATTTCCGACGCCTTCATGCGATTGGCGCGTGTGGCAAATATTTCCTGCAGTGACATCCGGCGTTCCTCCCCCGACTGGATCGGGGCACTGTGCCCATTGCGCTATTTTAAGTCAACAACTGTGACCTAGCCCCCACGCGCACAAAAAAGCCCGGCGCAAATGCACCGGGCTTCGTCTGTCACAGAGGGGACGCTTAGTTGACGGTGTTCGCGTCAACCACATCCTTTTCAATCGCCTTTGGCGCACGCGCAATCTGGATCTGGCGCGGTTTAAGCGCTTCGGGCACCTGACGTTCCAGATCGATGTGCAGCATACCGTCGGCATGAGCCGCGCCGGTCACTTGCACGTGATCCGCCAGATGGAAGCGGCGTTCGAACGCGCGGGTCGCGATGCCACGATGCAGATAGGTTTTATCCGTATCTTCATCAGCTTTGCGCGCCGAGACGATCAGCGATTTTTCACGGACTTCAACGCTCAGGTCGCCTTCGGTAAAGCCGGCGACGGCGATGCTGATACGATAGGAATCATCGTCCAGTTTTTCGATGTTGTAAGGGGGATAGCTTGGCTGCGGTGCGTCGTTGGCCATCACGCGATCCATCAGATTGGCAATCTGGTCAAAGCCGACAGTCGAACGGTGCAGCGGTGCAAAATCAAAACTACGCATAGGTATTCATCCTCGTTTGAGCGATAATCATTCAGGCCTTCCACCATGGACAGACCCTGGGTTGTCTGCCGGAACCCTCAACAGGCGTTCCGGTGACATGCATGTGGGGATGGGTAAATCGCGTTTCAAGGGGACAAAATCACCCCTGACGACAAGGTCAGGGTTTGACGAATTTCGCGCCGGTGGTGCGGCGGCGATCCTCTGACGTGATGCGCTTGCTAACAACACCTCCGCCTTGGAACACCCCCTTGCCCGCCACCAGATCCGCCTGAAGCCGGGCCAGCGGCGCACCAAGCGCGGTACCAAGAGACACTTCCTTGTCCTCGACATGGGCCTTGGCGGATACGACGGACACGATCTGCGGCACCCCGTTTTCAAAGGTAAAGATCGGCGCACCACTGGCCCCGAAATCGACGGAGCATGTGGTCACCAGCACGCCTTCTTGGCGGGCCAGCACGCTGCAGACCTCTTGCAGGGACGGTGCCTCTGACCGGTCCTTGGCATAGCTCACTACCCCCAACTGGTCGCCGCGGCGCGGACGGCGGGCGGTGTCGAAGGGTTTGATCGTGGTATTGCGGATCGGCCGGTCGAGTTCGAGCAGGGCCAGATCGTTGCGCACACGATCCGAGGATACGACGCCGTCGTAGACATAATCGGGATGCACCACCGCACGGCGCACATTGCGATAGGCCCCCGCCCGCCCGTTGCGCCAACCGGCAAGGAATTCTACCTCGCCATGATCAATGCGCTGCTTGCTTTCCTTGTCGTACAGACAATGCGCCGCCGTCAGCACAAGACGGGGCGCGATCAACGCGCCGGTGCAAAACCCCTTACCGCCGATATCCAGACGGCCCACGGCCTCCCACGCGCCGGCATCCACCCCCGTGTCCAGCCTGCGCAGCCGCGCATCCTGAGCAAGCCCAGCCGTCGCGACGGTCAGGCACATGATAGAGATGGCTACCCAACGGCGCACGGATATCGCTCCTACTTCGGTGAGGTCTGGTCTTTAGCCTCTCCTAGCTGCGAGATAAGGCGAAAATGCGGCGAAAACCCTAGCGGAGGCGAGGAATCTGCAAATTTGCGCCTTTTTCTCGCGACAACGCCGGAGGCTTCGGCCCACCCGACGCCCAATCCAGCAACTCTACCGTGTGCACCACGGGCACGCCCGCGGCCGATCCGATCTGCATCATGCAGCCGATATTGCCCGCCGCGATCACGTCGGGGTTCTTGGCCTGCAGGGTTCTGACCTTGCGGTCTTTCAACTGCTTAGAGATTTCGGGCTGCATCAGGTTGTACGTCCCCGCCGACCCGCAGCACAGATGTGAATCCGCAGGCTCAACCACGGTAAAGCCTGCGCGTTTCAGCAAATCCTTGGGGTAGCTTTTGATCTGCTGGCCGTGTTGCAGGGAACAGGCCGCATGATAGGCCACGGTCAGGCCGTGATGGGCGGGCGCGGGGGCCTTTGGCGCGTCGATGCCCGCGATATCCCCCTTGGCGGGGTTGGGCATGGCGTCTGGGTCTGCACCCCCCGCAAGATCGTGCAGCACCTCGGATACATCCTTGGCGATCGCCGACACCCGCGCCGCATCCGCCGCCAGCGGGTCATTGCGGAACATATGGCCGTAGTCTTTCACCGTGGTGCCACAGCCCGAGGTGTTGATGACGATGGCGTCCAACCCCTGCCCGTCCATCTCGGCGCACCATGCCTTGATGTTGCGCGCCGCTGTGGCGTGGCTTTCGCTGGTTTTGCCCATGTGATGGGTCAGCGCCCCGCAGCAGCCCGCGCCTTCGGCGACGACCACCTCGCAGCCCTGCCGTGTCAGCAGGCGGATGGTGGCGTCGTTGATGTCGGTGTTCAGCGCCTTTTGCGCACAGCCCGTCATCAGCGCCACCCGTTTGCGCGGTGCCCCCTGCGCGGGGAAGCTTTGCGGGTCATCGTTGGGGCTGACCGGCGGGATCGTCTTGGGGGCCATCTCGATCATCGCACGCAACCGCGCGTCGGGCATCAACCGCGCGAAGGGCCGCCCGATCTTCGCCCCCAGCAGCGCCAGCCGGAACCGCGTCGGATAGGGCAGGATACGCGCCAGAATCCACCGCAGGGCACGGTCGCTGAAGGGCCGTTTGTAGCGTTTTTCGATGTAATCGCGGGCATGATCCACCAGATGCATATAGTGCACGCCCGAGGGGCAGGTGGTCATACACGCCAGACAGGACAGGCAGCGGTCGATATGTTTGACCGTCTTTTCATCCGGATCGCGATCGTTTTCGAGCATGTCCTTGATCAGATAGATACGCCCGCGCGGGCTATCCAATTCGTCACCCAACACCTGATACGTGGGGCATGTGGCGGTGCAAAAGCCGCAATGCACACAGGCGCGCAGAATTTCGTTGCTGCGCGCCGTCGCGGGGTGTTTCAACTGTTCTGCGGTGAATGTGGTTTGCATGAAAGCTCCGGCATTGCGGGCACGAGACCCTGGCGAGGTAAAGAGTTAAGCGGCGACGGTGCTGGCCCAGATCAGGCCGAACCAGGGCAGCGTGGTGGCCAAGATCCCCAGCACATTGGTCCAGCGCTGCGTGACGGCGCCGGGATAGGCGCGGCGCAACACCTGCGCGACAAAGGCCAGAACGGCGATCCAGCCCAGCCAGATACAGGCAATCGCCCCCATCGACGCCAGCAGGTTTTCGCCCCAATACTGCGCCACGCCATAGCGTATCGCCATCCCCGCCACGGCACAGAGAAAAGCCAAGAGCACCAGCGCACGCAGGCTGCGCCGGTCAGGCTTGCCACGGGTCAAGAGGCGGAACACCAACGGCCCGCCGATAAAGACGACAAGGAAGACCGCAAGCAAGCTCATGCCGCGCGGTCCAGCTGGCCCGCGTTAAAGATGCCCTTGGGGTCGAACTGCGCCCGCAAGGCCGCTGTCAGCCGCGCCACACCGGCGGATTCGGGGTGGAACACGCCCAAGCGCGCCTTGGTCTGCGCATCAGCCCGCACCAGCGTTGCATGCCCATCCATCGGCCCGATGGCCGCGCGCAGATCATGGCCCGCGGCGCAGCGCAGCCAGATCAGCCCGCCCGCCCAGTCATAGGTCCAGCGCTCTGCCCCCGACCGCGCCGCGATCCCCGGCGCGTCAGAGGGTTTGCACGACACGCGCCACACATCACCCTGCCCCTCGTGAAACGCCGCCACATCACGGATGCCGGACCAAAGCGCCTGCGTCGCCGCTGCGTCGCGTTGCTCGACCTCTGCTCCCGCGCCGGCGAGCAAGGATTGAAGCTGACTCAGACGGTAGCTGACCGATGCCTCGAACCCTTCGATGCGCAGTGCGGTTTCGCGGGTGGCAGGGTCATGGGCGGCCCCTGTCACCTCGAACGGGCTGCCAAGGGCGCGGGCCATCGCGGCCACAGCGGCCCCATCGTCCAGCCCGTGCAACACCAAGGTCGCCTGCGTTTCAGGGCGTGGCAGCACCTTCATCGATACCTCGCTCAGCACACCCAAAGTGCCGTAAGACCCCGCCATCAACTTCACCAGATCATAGCCGGTGACATTCTTCATCACGCGCCCGCCGTTCTTGACCACGGCACCGCGCCCGTCGACAAAGCGCACCCCCAGCAAAAAGTCCCGCGCCGCCCCGACCGAAATCCGCCGCGGCCCGCTGATATTGCCTGCCATCACCCCACCGATCGTCGGCGTGCCGCTGGTGCCCAACAGTCCGCGATGGTCCATCGGTTCGAACGCGAGACGCTGGTTTTCGGCGGCCAGCGCCTCTTCGATCTCGGCCACGGGGGTGCCGGGTTTCGCGACCAGCGTCAGCGCACCGGGTTCATACAGCGTGATCCCCTGCAGCCCCGCGACGCGCATGATCTGACCTGTCGCGGGCAGGCCGCGCGTGCCGCCCCCCTGAACCGAGATCGGGCCAGCGGCACCTTTGACCGCATCGACCAGCGTCTCTTCGGATGTGATGGCCATGTCTCGGCTCCTTCGTCGTGCGTGTGATCTGTTGAAGATCAGCAGTTAATCAGGCGCGGGTTATTCCGCCGCCAGCGCCACGGCGCGGCGTGTCTCTGACGCATCCAGCGGAAAGACCTTGGCGGGGTTCAGCAGCCATGCGGGGTCGAACACATCCTTCACCGCCATCTGCGCCTCCAGATCGTCGGGGGCGTATTGCACATGCATCAGATCGCGTTTCTCGATCCCGACGCCATGTTCGCCGGTCAGACAGCCGCCCACCTCGACGCAGAGCTTGAGGATCTCGGCCCCGAATGCCTCGCACAGCTCCAGATCACCCGGTTTGTTGGCATCAAACAGGATCAACGGGTGCATATTACCGTCGCCTGCATGGAACACATTACCGACCTTCAGCCCGAACTGATCGCTGAGTTCCTTGATGCGTTTGAGCACGAAGGGCAGCGAGGACACCGGGATGGTGCCATCCAGACACATGTAGTCGTTGATCTGCCCCATCGCGCCAAAGGCCGATTTCCGACCCAGCCAGATCTTGGCGCTTTCCTCTGCGGATTTGGATTGCCGCAGCTCCACCGGATTGTGCCGCCGCGCGATGTCGGAAATCAGACCCAACTGGTGGTCAATCTCCGCGTCGGAGCCTTCGACCTCGATGATCAGCAACGCCTCGCACATGGGATAACCAGCCTTGGCGAAGGCCTCCGTCGCTTCGATACACGGGCGGTCCATGAATTCGATGGCGACGGGCAAGACACCCGCCTTGATGATGTCAGAGACACATTCCCCCGCGACCTCGTTGTCGTCGAACCCGATCAACACGGGCCGCGCGCCTTCGGGTTTGTGCAGGATGCGCAGCGTGGCTTCGGTGACGACCCCCAGCTGCCCTTCAGAGCCGCAGATCAGCCCCAGCAGGTCCAGCCCGCCCGCATCCAGATGCGCGCCGCCGACCTCGATCACCTCGCCATCCATCAAGACCATCGTAACGCCCATGAGGTTGTTGGTCGTTACCCCGTATTTCAGACAATGCGCCCCGCCCGAATTCATCGCGATATTGCCCGCGATGGCACAGGCCAGCTGGCTTGAAGGGTCGGGCGCGTAAAAGAAACCGTCTTCCTCGACCGCGCCTGTGACGCTCAGGTTGGTACGCCCGGTTTGCACCTTGATGATGCGGTTGGGGTAATCGGTTTCGATCACCTCGTTCATACGCGCCACGCCAAGGATCACGCAGTCCGCCGTGGGCAGCGCGCCCCCCGCCAGCGACGTACCGGACCCGCGCGGCACGACGGGCACGCCCTCTTCGTGGCAGATGCGCAACACGTCCGACACCTGCTGTGTGGTATAGGGCAACACCGCCACCATCGGCGCACATTTATAGGCGGTCAGCGCGTCACATTCATAGGCCCGCGTCTCGCGTTCATCCGAGATGACAGCATCAGCCGGCAAAACCTGACGCAGCCGATCAACCACACGCGTCTTGCGCGCGATCACGGCTTGGCTGGGAATAGGCATTTCCATGGCGAACCTCCAGTTTGGTAAAATAATATGACCAATTAAAGACATTGGCAACATAGAACCCGTCGGCGTATGCAGCTTAGCATGACTTGGATGGATCGCATCGCCCTGTTTCAACCGCTGGATTATGCCGCTTTGGCGATAATCTTTTGCGCCTGGCTGGCCATTGGCTGGCGCATCGAACACCCGAACCCCGCAAAGCCCTCTGTGTCGCTGATCATGGCGCAATACCGGCGCGAATGGATGACCCAGATGATCACCCGTCAGCCGCGTATCTTTGATTCGCAGATGATCAGCACCCTGCGGCAAAGCACGGCTTTCTTCGCCTCTACCAGCATGATCGCTTTGGGCGGGACACTGGCGCTTTTGGGCAACAGCGAGCGTCTGTCGACGGTGGTCGAAGACCTTGCCCTGACCGAGCTGCCCACCGTGGTGTGGGAATTCAAAATGCTGCTGCCACTGTTCTTTCTGACCAACGGCTTTCTGAAATTCGTCTGGTCAAACCGGCTGTTTGGCTATTGTTCGGTGCTTATGGCCGCCGTCCCAAATGACCCCGAAGACCGCCGCGCACCCCCGCTGGCATCCAAGGCGGCAGAAATCAACATCACCGCCGCGCGCAGTTTCAATCGGGGGTTGCGATCGCTTTATTTTGCGCTGGCCAGTCTGGGCTGGATCGTCGGCCCGATCCCCCTCACCATCGCGGCCATGGTCACCGTCATCATCATCTGGCGACGCGAGTTCACGTCACTGTCACGGCGCATTCTATTGGAAAATGAGCAAGGCTAGTCTATATGTCTGTTTTCAGACATTGGTGTATTCATGTACAAATTGATCCTTTCCATTCCGCTGCTGGTTGCAGCACAGGTCGCTGCGGCGGACCCGACCTCCATCAACTCGGTGCGCGTGTCGAAAGAGGGCGGCCTTTATAAGTTCGACGTGACGATCAGTCATAATGATACCGGCTGGGAACACTTTTCGGACGCGTGGCGCATTCTGGATGCCGATGGCAACCAGCTGGCGATCCGCGAATTGATCCACCCCCACGTGGACGAACAACCGCTGACTCGTTCCCTGTCCGGCGTTGAGCTGCCCGCAGGCACGACAGAGGTCGGCATTCAGGCCCGCGATACGCAGGCCGGTTGGGGGAAAGAGATCAAGAAGGTCCAGATCAAGTAAGATTTGGGCGTGGCTCGACGCCAGAGCTGGCGGATTTATTCGCGGTGGTATGGGCCGCCCGACAGGATCGAGGCGGCGCGATACAGCTGTTCTGCCAGCATGACGCGCACCAGCATGTGCGGCCAGACCATCTTGCCGAATGACAGCGCATGATCCGCCTCGCGGCGTAGCTCTTTGTCGATGCCATCCGCGCCGCCGATGACAAAGCACAGATCCCCCCGCCCCTGATCGCGCCAGCCCCCTAGACGGTTGGCGAAATCCGGTGAGGTTTCGACCTTCCCCCGTTCGTCCATCACGCAGATCAACGACCCCGCAGGAATGGCGCGGCGCAACAGCGCGGCTTCGGCGGGCATACCGCCATTTTTCTTATCCTCAACCTCGATCACGCGCGCGGACCCAAGGCCCAGTGCGCGACCGGTTCGATCGAACCGTTTCAGATAATCATCAATGAGGTCTTTTTCCGGTCCGGCGCGCAAACGCCCGACCGCACAGATGTGAACACGCATGATCCCTGCCTGAAAGGCAGCTTAATGCGGCATCACGGCTGGGGCTTCTGTGGTCATCCACATCTTCTCCAGCTGGTAAAATTCGCGGACTTCCGGACGGAACACGTGAACGATCACATCGCCTGTGTCGATCAGCACCCAGTCGCCGGTTTCCTTGCCTTCGACCTTGGGCGAACGGCCATAGTCGTCCTTGACCATCTGAGCCAGCTTTTCGGCGATTGCCGAAACCTGACGCGAAGACCGGCCCGAGCACACAACCATATAGTCGCCAATCGCCGTTTTGCCGCGCAGATCGATCTGCACAACTTCTTCGGCTTTGTCGTCGTCAAGTTGGGAAAGGATTGAAGCCAGCAGAGCGTCGCTTGTGGCTGTGTTTTGTTCAGCAGTCATCAGGGCTGCCTGCGGGGTAGCAGTCGGAACTGCATTTGAAAGCGTTGACAGGACATTGTCCTCCTTTAGACGCGCCGACAGTCCCCCGGCGCTGGGGATGTCCTAGAATAGGCACGCCGAAGTGAAATTTCAATGACAAGCGGCCATGACCGGCATTTACCGGCGCGCGCCAGTCGGGCCCGCTCCGAGAGCCGCGATACCACTGCCTTGACGGGCCGCCCTTGACGCGGCCAGAGAATGGCATGCCCTGACGGGCAAACTCTTGTCCGCTGTGAATTTTTGCTGACGACACTGGCGTTGTCAGGGGGTACGACGACCACCCTCCTCGCAGCGCCATGAAGGTCTGGCCGGTAGGCGCATATGCCATTTGTCCAGCTCGGGTTAGCAGTCGTGCCACAGCGTCGCAAAGCTGCCATGCGCCCGCGACAGGGGAATGTGGCGGTTCGGGTGCAGTCACGACAGGCTCACGGCCCCGCTGATTCCCGCCGCTCATTCCTGTGTTGATCCGGCACCTGCACCGGCGCGGGACAGGGCGAGCTTGCTGTCGTCCAGAACCTTGACCTCGCGCTGCGGGAAGGGGATCGAAATGCCGTGCTCTTTGAACGCATCCCAAAGCGCCAGATAAACATTGCCCCTGATATTGGTCAGACCGCCTGTCGGGTCCTTGATCCAGAAGCGCAGGATGTAATCGACGCTGCTGTCCCCAAAGCCCACGATATGACAGACCGGAGCTTTAAAGCTCAGCACCCTCTCGACCCCGCTTGCCGCCTCTACCGCAAGCTTGCGCACCACATGGGGATCATCCCCGTAAGCCGTGCCGAAATAGATATCGAGCCGCACAAAATCGTTGGAGTGGGACCAATTCACCACCTGACCGGTGATCAGGTCCTCGTTCGGGATCAGATATTCCTTCCCGTCCCGCGTCACGACAGAGGCATAGCGCGCACCCAAGGTCTGGATCCAGCCAAAGGTATCGCCAAGGCTGATCACATCCCCCGGCTTGATCGACTTGTCGATGAGGATGATGATCCCCGACACAAGGTTCGACACGACCTTTTGCAGGCCGAAACCAAGGCCCACACCAATCGCCCCCGACAGCACCGCAAGCCCGGTAAGGTCAATCCCGACGGCCTTGACCCCCATAAAGAACGCGATGCCATAAAGCGTCAGCTGTACGCCCTTCACCGCCAGCACTTGCATAGAGGGGCTGATGTCTTCGTTCTTGCGGATCGTGGCAGCGCTGGTCTGGCTGATGATCCGCGCCACAGAGAAGAACAGACCGATCACCACCAGCGCGGTGATCACCGTCAGCAGCGAAAGCCGGAAATCCCCGATCGACAGCGCCACCGAATCCAGAAACGCCGAGACATCATCAACCACGTTCAGCGCATAGAGCGTGGCGTAGATCCACAGCCCCCATGTCACCAGACGCCGCATGGGGCGGTTGCGCACCAGCCGCGCCGCAAAGGCGATACAGACCCAGACCGCCACCAGCGTTGCGAATATGCCGATCAGATAGGACCGCGACGGCCAGGTGATGTTCTGCATCACCAGATAGACCGTCCCTGCCAGCAGGGCGAACCACATCAGCCCCAGACGCCGCTTGACCTGCACCACCATGCGCAACTGCCACTTAGACCAACCCTCGCGCGAGCGGACCCAGTTTTGCAGCCAGTTGCCCGTGGCGTGATGCAGCACCCATGATATCAGCGCAAGCCCGAGCAGGATGAACATCTGGTACTGACGCCAGCCGGGCTGCATCAGGCTTTCTGCCAATCCGATCCCCCCTGCGATCAACGCCTGGATACTCTCAAGGAAATGGGCAAAGGGGTCTGGGGTCATCATGAACTTTCAAGGCAAGAAACTTGTACAGGGCTTCAATGGTGGGACAATCCCGCGCACCGCGCAAGAAGGGATACCCGCGTCCGTGCACAACCACGTGATCCGATGCAGCCGCGCCACCACCGCACACCGTCAGAATCCTTGATCACATGGCCGAAAGCGTCTAGCTAAGCCGCTATGACACATGTTTCAGACGATCTGTTCGACATTTGCGACCGCGCCCGCTTGCGCGAACGCTTTTTCGGGGCAACCCACACCGTGCTGGCGCGACTATAAACGCCCGCCCGCGCCTTGGCGCTCGTCTTTCGTACACCCCTATACTTCGCTTACATAACATACGGGAGAGGACCACATGTCCCCCAAAACGCTCTATGACAAAATCTGGGATGCCCATGTCGCGCACGAGGCCGACGATGGCACCTGCCTTCTGTACATCGACCGTCACCTCGTCCACGAAGTGACCAGCCCGCAAGCCTTTGAAGGGCTGCGGATGACGGGCCGCACCGTGCGCCGCCCCGACCAGACCATCGCTGTGCCCGATCACAACGTGCCGACCACGCTGGACCGCGCCAACGCCGCGACGATGACCGAAGACAGCCGCGTTCAGGTGGCCGCCCTTGATACAAACGCCAAGGAATTCGGCCTGCACTACTACCCCGTGTCCGACGTGCGTCAGGGCATCGTGCATATCGTCGGCCCTGAACAGGGCTGGACCCTGCCCGGCATGACCGTGGTCTGCGGCGACAGCCACACCGCGACACATGGTGCCTTCGGGTCGCTGGCCCACGGGATCGGCACCTCAGAGGTGGAACACGTGCTGGCGACGCAGACGCTGATCCAGAAGAAATCCAAGAACATGAAGGTCGAGATCACCGGCAAGCTTGCCCCCGGTGTGACCGCCAAGGACATCACCATGACCGTGATCGGTGAAACCGGCACGGCGGGCGGCACCGGCTATGTCATCGAATATTGCGGCGAGGCGATCCGTGACCTGTCGATGGAAGGCCGCATGACCGTCTGCAACATGGCCATCGAGGGCGGCGCGCGCGCTGGCCTGATCGCGCCGGACGACAAGACGTTCGAATATTGCAAAGGCCGCCCCCACGCGCCCAAGGGTGCCCAGTGGGAAGCCGCGATGGATTGGTGGAAAACACTGTATTCCGATGACGACGCCCATTGGGACAAGGTCATCACCATCAAGGGCGAAGACATCGCGCCAGCCGTCACCTGGGGCACCTCGCCCGAGGATGTTCTGCCCATCACCGCCAAAGTGCCCGCGGCATCCGACTTCACCGGCGGCAAGGTCGACGCGGCGAAACGCGCGATCGAATACATGGGTCTGACCGAAGGCATGGCGCTGACCGATATCGAGATCGACACCGTGTTCATCGGGTCTTGCACCAACGGCCGCATCGAAGACCTGCGCGCTGCGGCGGCGGTTCTGAAGGGCAAGAAGATCAAGGACGGCATGCGCGCCATGATCGTCCCCGGCTCCGGCCTTGTGCGGGCGCAGGCCGAGGAAGAAGGGCTTGCCGATATCTTCAAGGATGCCGGATTCGAATGGCGCCTTGCGGGGTGCTCCATGTGCTTGGCGATGAACCCCGACCAACTGGCACCGGGCGAACGCTGCGCATCGACTTCGAACCGCAACTTCGAGGGCCGTCAGGGCTTTAAGGGGCGCACCCATTTGATGTCCCCCGCGATGGCTGCCGCTGCCGCTCTTACCGGACGTTTGACCGATATCCGCAAGCTCGACGCGTAAGCGGCCAGCAGATCAAAGGACAACAAAACCATGAACAAATTCGACAAACTTTCCGGGATCGCGGCCCCCATGCCGATGGTGAATATCGACACCGATATGATCATCCCCAAGCAGTTCCTGAAAACGATCAAACGGTCGGGCCTTGGCGTGAACCTGTTTGACGAGATGCGCTATGACCGCGACGGCAACGAAGTACCGGATTTCGTGCTCAACAAACCGCAATACCGTGACGCGCAGATTCTTGTGGCAGGCGATAACTTCGGTTGTGGTTCTTCGCGGGAACACGCGCCTTGGGCCATCGCCGATTTCGGCATCACCTGTGTCATCGCGCCCAGCTTTGCGGACATCTTCTACAACAACTGCTTCAAGAACGGCATCCTGCCGATCGCCCTGCCGCAAGAGCAGGTAGACCTGTTGATGAAAGACGCCGAAAAAGGCTCTAACGCGCGGATCGAAGTGGATCTTGAAGCGCAGACGATCACCAGCTCTGACGGTGAAGTCATCAGCTTCCAGGTTGACGCGTTCAAGAAGCACTGCCTGATGAACGGGCTCGACGATATTGGTCTGACGCTGGAAAAAGCGGCCTCTATCGACAGCTTCGAATCTGCCGCTGCACAGGCACGCCCCTGGGTCTGACCCCCACGGGCCCGGCCCGACGAGCTGGCGCGCTTGACCTAACCACGGGTTGAGTTCTATACATGGTTGTGGGCACCGCTTTGTTGCCCACAACAGACCGCGGGTTGCGTCATTTTCGCCGCAGCTATGATGCAATATCGCACCACACCTGCGCTCAAAATGTCTCAGATCCGCGCGCATCGTCAGGAACGGGCTTGAGGAATGTGGCGAAAGAAGACACAATTGAGGCAATTCTGAGGCAGGCCTTCGACACCCGAGGGCATCAAGTTGGAACAAGCACGCGGCAAAGAATCGTGGCTGGCCAGTTTGGAAGGGTAGTTTTGTGATTGCACGTATATCCGGCGCGGCAGCGCGTGGCATTCTGGTAGCATTGTTGATTGCAACGCCCGCCCTCATGTTACCCGATGCGTTGAACGATTCCAGCCAGATCACAATGCTGGTGGCGCTGATCGCCTGCTTTCTGACGTTCATCGAATACAACTCGAACTTCCCCAGCATCATCGAATTCCGCGACGCGGCACCCTTCAACCGGCTGCGCTATGTCTGTTTGCTGGTCACCATCATCCTGCTGACGTTGATCCTGAAGCAAAAGGTCAGCCCCTCGGTTCTGGGCGGTGCCATGACCTCTATCGGGACGATCCTTGGCAATGCGATGGATTTCCCCTTTTCGCCGGTGCGCATGATTGTCCTGATGCTGCCCGAAAGCGCCAGCGACGCACTGGTGACATCGGTCCGTACGTCCGCGGGCATGGCCTATCTGATCTCGCTGATCTCGATGGGTGCGTTTCTGGTGTTGGTGCGCATCATGAATTGGCCCGTGCGTCAGGGGGCCTTTAACGTCTGGGTGAACCTGCCGCTCTTTGACCCGACCGCGGGCGGCGATGTCATCTATCGCCTGCAACGCGACGCACGGATCAATATCGCGCTTGGCTTCCTTCTGCCCTTCCTGATCCCCGCAGTAGTCAAAGCGGCGGCCGATCTGCTAGACCCGATTACACTGCAAAACCCGCACACCCAGATCTGGACAGTCGCCGCATGGGCCTTCCTTCCTGCCAGCATCATCATGCGCGGCATTGCCATGGGCAAGATCGCCGAGATGATCGAAGAGAAACGCCGTCGCGCCTATGCCGACGAGGCGGAGAAAGATCACGGCTTGCAGCCAGCCTGATCGCAGGCGTCCTGCTGGCCGCATCCCCCGCGGTTGCAGAGCCCCTGCGCATCGCCACCTTCAACACCGAATTATCGCGGGCCGGACCGGGTCTGCTGCTGCGCGACATTGCCAAAGGGGCGGACCCGCAGATTACCGCTGTGACGCGCCTGCTGGCGGATGTTGCTGCCGATATCATCGTGCTGCAGGGGGTGGATTACGATCTTGGCGGCACAACGCTTGGCGCTTTGGCGGACAGGCTTGGCGAGGCTGGCCCCACTTACCCCTACCGTTTCGCGCTGCCCCCGAATGCGGGACGGCCTACGGGTCTGGATATGGACGGCGACGGTAAAACGGGCGGCGCGCGCGATGGTCAGGGCTATGGCCGCTTCTTCGGCGCGGGCGCGATGGCGATCCTGTCGCGCTATCCCGTGCTGCGCACCGATGTTCAGGATTACAGCGATTTTCTGTGGCGTGACCTGCCCGATGCGCTGCTGCCGCAGACGGACGGTGCCCCCTTCCCCTCTGCCGCGGCGCAAGAGGTGCAGCGGCTTGCCTCGCACGGGGCATGGGTCGTGCCCCTCGACATCCCAGATCAAGCGCCCCTGACCCTGCTGACCTTCTATGCCACGCCCCCTGTGTTCGACGGACCAGAGGACCGCAACGGCAAACGCAACCATGATGAAATCCTCTTCTGGGACCACTATCTGGCGGGCACCTTCGGCCCGCCGCCAATAGACCGTTTTATCCTGCTGGGGGATGCAAATCTTGATCCGGCGAAGGGCGAAGGGCTGCGCGCCGCGATCCAGACGCTGCTGGATCAACCCGCGCTGCAAGACCCGCTGGCGGGTCAGCCCACCGTCACCTTCGACGGTTTGGGCGATATGCGTGTCGACTATCTACTGCCCTCAACCGACTGGCGCATCGTCGCCGCTGGTGTGGCCCGCGACCCTGCTGCCAGCCGCCATGGCGTGGTCTGGGCCGATCTTGACCGCTAGCCGTTCTTGACCCCTCTGCCTCCCCGCGCTACCCCGCTATCAACGTATTTTTCAGGAGACATCGCATGGCCAACCCCACATTGCTAATCCTCGCCGGTGACGGCATCGGCCCCGAGGTCATGGGCCAGGTTGTTCGCATCATCGACTGGTTTGGCGACAAGCGCGATCTGGCCTTTGACGTGGATCACGATCTGGTCGGCGGTGCCGCCTACGACAAACACGGCACCCCCCTGCATGACGACACGATGGCCAAAGCGCTGGCGGCGGATGCTGTTCTGCTGGGTGCCGTTGGCGGGCCGAAATACGACGAACTTGATTTCAGCGTGAAACCCGAGCGCGGCCTGCTGCGCCTGCGCAAGGAAATGGACCTGTTTTCGAACCTGCGTCCGGCACAGTGTTTCGACGCGCTGGCGGATTTCTCCTCCCTGAAGAAAGACCTCGTTGCCGGGCTCGACATCATGATCGTGCGCGAACTGACATCGGGTGTCTACTTTGGCGAACCCCGCGGAATTTTCGAGGAAGGCAACGAGCGCGTCGGCATCAATACACAGCGCTACACCGAATCCGAGATCGACCGTGTCGCACGGTCAGCCTTTGAACTGGCGCGTCGTCGGGGCAACAAAGTCTGCTCGATGGAGAAAGCCAACGTCATGGAAAGCGGCATCCTGTGGCGCGAAGTCGTGCAGAAGGTGCATGACGAAGACTACCCCGATGTCGAGCTGTCCCACATGTACGCCGACAACGGCGCGATGCAGCTGGTGCGCGCGCCCAAGCAGTTCGACGTGATCGTCACCGACAACCTGTTCGGCGATATCCTGTCCGATTGTGCCGCGATGCTGACAGGCTCGCTGGGGATGCTGCCCTCTGCCTCGTTGGGTGCGCCAAATGCCGATGGCCGCCCCAAAGCGCTGTACGAGCCCGTCCACGGCTCTGCCCCCGATATCGCGGGTCAAGGCAAGGCGAACCCCATCGCCTGTATCCTCAGCTTTGCAATGGCGCTGCGCTATTCCTTCGACCAAGGCGATGAAGCCGCGCGTCTGGAAAAAGCCGTTGAAAAAGTGCTCGCCGATGGGGCACGCACCGCGGATCTGATGGGCCCCGAAGGCGGCTCCCCCATCTCGACCTCGGAAATGGGCGACGCAATCCTCGCCGCGCTGGACGCGAGCCTGTAAGACACAAAGCGCAGCCCTGCCGGATGACCGGCGGGGCTGCTTTGCTTTCGCCAGACGCATCAGACGCTGCCGCATGCCGCAGCCGTGACCCTATCCGCGCCCCTGCCGGCGCAGAAACAACATCGCCAGAGTGATCACCGTCGCCATCGCAATCACACCGAGATACCGTTCGTAAAGACCGTCGACATCGGTGGGTAGCATGAAAAAGACCGGTGCCGAGACGGTCCAGAGCGCGGAGAGACCGACAAGGTTTCTGCCGTATATCGCACCGCAGCAGCGCGTCCCTTCTGACATGGACCACGGCAAGATCGCCATAAGAAGGCCAAGAGCATAGACCAAGTAGCTATGGATCACGACGCCATCGCTGTCGTTGTCGCCGTATTCATTCCGCGCGCCAACAAGGAAGACAATCAGCCCCAAGACGGTGAAGCCCACGATCCCGACGCTCCAGCGCCAATTGCCCAGATGAATATGCGCGGCAAGTAAAGCGACCGATATCAGTGAAGCCGAAAACGCATAGATGCCGATATCGACAATATATTCATATTCACCCGCGCCAAGATCGCTGATGGTGTCGGCGATCCAGTCGTGGTCAGGAACAACAAAATCCGCGATCAGGATCATCACCGAAAACAGGATGCAGCCAAATATCGCGTACCACGCAAGGAGGCGCACGAGCCCGGGCCTTTCTCGAACTGCTGCGTCGCCGATTTCGTTCTCCATGTACTATTTACCTTTTAAAAATGAAAAATTCCGATCGTAAGCTTTTCGTAAGCTTACGCTGGTCATGAGCACGCATCTAAATCTGCGAAAGCTCTATTATGGCCTCTGTGAAGACCCTTTTATCCCGGCTAGCCGTTCTGCGTGAACGGATAAGCATCTCCCCCGTGCTGCTGACCGTTCTTTCCATCGCATTCGTGTTCAGTGTCGATAATAGCACATTCTGGAACATCTCAAGGGATGTCTTCTCGGGCCACCTATTGTCGCTCGCCGGCTTTATGGGGGCTGTGTTCTGTTTGACGTTGGCCGCCTTCAGCCTGTTCGCATACCCATGGACGGTTAAACCGTTTCTGGTCTCGATGCTCATCCTGGCCGCCATGACGTCTTATTACGTCGATACACTTGGCATTATCGTTGACCGCGACATGATCCAGAATGTGATGGTGACCACCGTCGCGGAATCCCGGCATCTGATAACACCTAGCTACATCACCCATATTATTGTCTTCGGCGTGTTGCCCGCGCTCATCGTGATGTGGGTGCCCATTCGACCCCAGACGCGGATCAGGGCGGCTGTAACGCCGATAGTGACCTTTGTTGTCAGCCTTGCGTTGTCCGCAGGGTTGCTGATGTCAGATTTGAAATCCTATGCGTCGATCCTGCGCGAGCGGAAGGATTTCATGAGCAGCTACCAGCCCGGTGCCCCGTTGGTGGGCGCGATCCGATACGCCAAGATGATGTCGCGTTCGGCCAATCTGGTCCTCACCAGCACCGGA
>NZ_DGMH01000009.1:10304-42402 GCF_002388305.1 Sulfitobacter sp. UBA4523 | reverse complement strand
TTGCGGGGGAAACCGCGCGGGCGCAGAATTTCAGCTTGAACGGATACGGCGTCGACACGAACCCAGAGCTGTCCAAGCTGCCAATTATCAACTTTAGCAATATCCAGTCCTGTGGCACTGCCACGGCGGTGTCACTGCCTTGTATGTTCTCAAAATACAGCCGAGCTGACTACAGCTTTGAAAAAGGCACCTCGACCGAGAATGTGCTAGATGTCTTCGGGCATGCCGGGCTGCAGGTTGAATGGTGGGACAATAATACCGGCGACAAAGCGATTGCCGCACGGTTCAAGACACGCAGGTTCAACGATCTGACCGACCCGGAGTTCTGTGCAACGGGTGAATGTATCGACGGCATATTCCTTGAGCCGTTGAAAGACTACATCGCATCGATCAAGCAGGACACGGTCCTGGTTCTGCACCAGATCGGCAGTCACGGGCCGACCTATTATCAGCGCTATCCGGCGGCATTCGAACGCTTCACACCCGCATGCCGTACGGCGGAGTTCAAGAAATGCACCCCGCAGGAGATCACCAATGCCTATGATAACACCATCGCCTATACGGATCAGATCCTTGCCCAGACGATAAAAATGCTTGCCGCGAATGAAGCTTTGGCCACGTCACTGCTTTATGTGTCCGACCACGGTGAATCGCTTGGCGAACGCGGGCTGTATTTGCACGGGGCACCCTATTTCATGGCCCCGGACACGCAGACCCATGTCCCGATGCTCCTATGGATGTCAGACGCATTCCGAACCCGCTTTGGCATCGATGAAAGCTGTGTGGCGGAACAGAAGGACAAGCCGCTGTCACACGACAACCTGTTCCATTCCCTACTTGGGATGCTCGACATCAACACCGCAGAGCGTAACCCCGATCTGGATATCTTCGCTTCCTGCAAAACAAATACTGAGGTGGCCAAGATATGAAGCCGGAAATTATCAAACCGCTTGAGAAACCCGAACGCGTTACGGGAGTCGCCCATCTGTTTGCCGCTGCGGGCTATTCGATTGGCGGGCTGCGACGTCTTTGGATGGAAACCGCGTTCAGGCATATCATTGTGGCGCTGCCAATCGGTAGTGTTCTGCTCTACATCATGGATGCGGGTGTCGCTGATTTTCTGGTCTTTCTGGTCCTCTTTTCGGCTCTTGTCGCGGTCGAGGCTCTGAATACGGCGATCGAATGCATCGTCGACCACCTCGCTCCACAGTGGGAAGTTTTCGCCCGTGACGCCAAAGACCTTGGTTCGCTCGCAACCATGTGCTTGCTTTTCGCGAACGGTTTTTTCATGGCTGTGGTCGCTTTGCGCTATTTCGGGATGGCCTGAGATATGCCGATGAACCGGTCGCAGAAAATAGAATGCCCTAAGCCTGAAACTATGATCATGTCAGCGGCAGCCGAATTGGCTAAGCCGCGTCTCGGAACTGGACAGTAACATTATGCGCATACTCTTGATCGAGGATGAAAAAGCTTTGGCGCGGCCGCTGAAAGAGCATCTGGAGGCGGATCGTCACATTGTCGAATGGTTCTGCACCCTGGACGAGGCAGACGCCGCGCTGCGTACGCTATCCTATGATGTGGTACTTCTGGACCTGCAGTTGCCTGATGGCGACGGGTTGGATTTTTTAAGCAAACTGCGGGCAAAGGCCATACGCACGCCGATCCTCATTCTCACTGCCCGCGACAAGGTGTCGGACCGGATAGAGGGGTTGAACAGGGGGGCTGATGACTATGTGATCAAGCCTTTTGACCTAGATGAGGTCAAAGCGCGCATCCATACCGTCTGTCGACGCAGCGCCAACCAGTTTGCCCAAACGGTTCAGCTGCACGATGTGGTGGTCAATCTGTCCGATCACACTGTCATGCGCGCTGAACAGCCCGTACGTCTGACCGCTAAGGAATGGGGCGTCTTCGAAACGCTACTGCGCCGCAAACCCCAGATCGTGCCGAAGGAGAGCCTTGAAGCTGCCATCTATGACTACGGCGAAGAAGTCGAAAGCAACGCGATCGAGGCACATATCAGCCGTTTGCGCACGAAATTAGGCAAAGACCTTATCGCCACGCACCGTGGTTTAGGCTACGCCTTGACCTCATGACACGCCGCCACAAAAGTCTGGTTCAGTCGCTGCTTGGGTCGCTGCTTGTGCCCGGGCTGGCGGTGATGGTGATTGGCGTTTTGATCGTCCAGCATATCTTCAAGGACGAGTATGACGAGCTGCTTGATGCCAGCCTGATTGGCAAGGCGCATCTCTTGGTGGAGTTCATCGAAACGGCCCAAGGCGACGCGGGCTTTGACGTGGGCGGCTTGCTGGATTTTGAAAGCAAACTGCGTAAGCCGGATGAACGCGCGTTGATGTGGTATCTGGATCCGGATGGTCAGGTCTACGCGCAGTCAAAAAGCGTTGGTGCTTTCGCGCTTCCCACGCCATTGGCCACCGGACTAAGCACCGCCGCCGGGCATCGCTTTATCATGCTCCGTTCAGATCAGCCCGAGACGGGCAGCGTCGTTGTGGCCGAGCCGATGGTGGAACGCAATGAGGCGATAACCGATGTGGTGATCGCTGTGGCGATCGGTTTTGGCCTGTTGGGGGCGCTATTTGCGTTATCCTCCTTCTGGGCGGTTCGACGATCAGTCGCGATGATTGCCGAGCTCAGCCGGAACATCGCAGAAAAGAACGAACACAACCTTTCTCCGATTGAACGCGAGAATGTCTTTTCCGAAATAACCCCGGCGATTGATACGCTTGACGGGCTCATGGGGCGACTTGACCGCGCCATCACCGCAGAACGTGCCTTTGCCACGAATGCCGCGCATGAATTGCGCACCCCCGTTGCCATTTGTCTGGCGCAGGCGCAGCGGCTGCGGGCAAAGCTGAGCGACCCCGCAAAGATCGACAATATCGTCGAAATCGAAACAAGTCTGAAGCGGCTTGAGCGCTTGATCGAGCGCCTATTGCAATTATCAAGGGCGCAATCAGGACTGGGCCTCAATGCGGTCGCGACGGATGTTTCCCCGGTGATCACGCTTTTGATGTCCGAGATGCGCAGCCGAAGCCGCGCCCCGGAAAAGATCGAATTGAAGTTTCCCGAAACTCATTTTTCAACGCGCGTTGATCCGGATGCCCTTGGGATCATCCTGAACAATATGTTCGACAACGCCCTGAAGCACGCTCGCGGCCCTTTGCCCACGGTTGTAGACGCCAGCCAATCGGGGAGAGTTGCCGTCGTGAACGATTGCGCCCCTCTCTCACCTGCGGACCTCGACCGCATAAAGCAGCGGTTCAACCGACGTGGCGCGCTGTCAGATGGATACGGGCTGGGACTGTCGATCATACAAGATCTATGCGCCCAGTCCGGATGCCAACTTGAAATTTTCGTACCCCGGGAACTGAGCCCGCGCGGTTTTGCTGCCGTCTTGCGCCTGCCCGAGACGACGAACGACCCAAGGTGACTTTCCCCAACTGATCCAGAAGCACGCCCAAGCAGCACCAAACGTTGTAAAATGCGTGTCAGGTCAGCCGCGCGTAAAGGCCATTGCGCGCGCGCAAGCTGTCGTGTGTTCCGGCTTCGACCTTGCGCCCTGCCTCCATGACGATGATCTGGTCGGCATGTTTCACCGTCTCAAGCCGATGCGCGATAATGAGCGTGGTGCGGCCCTTTGAAAGCCGCTCCAACGCCTGCTGGATGTCGCGCTCCGTCTCGCGATCCAGCGCCGATGTTGCCTCGTCCAGGATCAGGATCGGTGGGTTTTTCAGGAAAGCGCGAGCAATGGCGACACGCTGTTTCTGCCCGCCCGACAGCATGACACCTCGCTCGCCCACGACGGTTTCCAGCCCCTCGGGCAGTGCGGAGACGAGCGCGCCCAACTGGGCATTCTCGACCGCGGCATCCAGTTCCGCCGCCGTGGCATCGAGTTTTCCGTACAGGATATTCTCGCGCAGGGTGGACCCGAATAGGAACACATCCTGAGAGACCAACCCGATCTGAGACCGCAGACTGTTCAGGGTCATATCCGCAATGTCGATCCCATCAATCGTAATCCGCCCGCCGGAAGGGTCGTAAAACCGCGGGAGCAATGCCAGAAGCGTTGTCTTGCCTGCACCCGACGGCCCGACGAAAGCCACTGTCTCACCGGCTTTGGCGGTCAAGGTGACGTTGTGCAGAACGGGCAACGGGCTGTCATAGGCAAATGACACATCTTCAAAAGCGACCTCGCCTTGCGTGACGGTCACTGCGACGGCATCCGGCCGATCTCTGACATCGCGGTCGGTCTGCAACAATTCGGTGTAGCGTTGGAAACCGGCGATACCGCGGGGGTAGGTTTCGATCACTGCGGCAATTTTCTCCAGCGGGCGGAAAAAGACGCTGACCAGCAGCAGGAAGCCGACAAAGCCGCCCGTGGTCAGCGACCCTTCCAGCACAAAACCCGCACCCGCCACCATCACCACAACCTGCACGAAACGCAGGCCCATGTAGTGGATCGCACTGGCCTTCGCCATGATTGCATAGGCCGACAGTTTAGTCCTGCGATAGGCTGCGTTGTCACGCGCGAACAACGTTTCTTCGTGATCTTCATTGGCAAAGGCCTGCACGACCCGGATGCCGCTGATGGCTTCCTCCAGGCGCACGTTAAAGGCCCCCACACGCGCATAGATATCGCGCCAAGACCGTGTCATGCGCGCGCCGTAAACGGCCACGACCCAGACCATCAGCGGCACGATCACGACCGTAATCAGGGCGAGCGTGACATGCAGATTGATCATCAACGCAAAGGCACCGACAAAGGTGACCACCGCGATAAACAGATCTTCGGGCCCGTGGTGCGCGACCTCGCCTATCTCTTCCAGATCGCGGGTCACGCGGGCGACAAGCTTGCCGGTGCGCGCCCGGTCATACCAGCGCCACGAGAGCCGCGTCAGATGCGAAAAAGCGCGGCGGCGCATCTCGGTCTCGATCTCGATCCCCAGACGGTGCCCCCAATAGATCACCACCCCCATCAGGGCGGTATTGATCAGATACACCAGCAACAGCCCAATCGCGGCCAGTATGGTCAGCCTCAGGTCGCCAAGCGGCAGCAGGTGATCTATGAAGGCGGTGATGGCAAGCGGGAAGGCAAGCTCCAGCAAGCCGGACAGCACGGCAGAGCCGAAGTCGACCCAGAACAGGCGCATATGGGGGCGGTAGTATTCGAAAAATTGGCGGAGCATAAGCGTGGCTTTCGGATGAATATGGTCGGGGTCAAATCGGATGAACGACCGGGCTGGGCTTTGTGTCGATGACTTGCATGGGCAGTCCGTAGATCCGCCGTAGCGCGTCGGGGTCGAGCAGGCAGTGCGCCGCGCCCTCAAGCGCCACGCGCCCGGCATCCAGCGCGATAACATGATCGCAAAAGCGCACCGCCATATTCACGTCATGCAGCACCACCACGGCAGAAAGCGACCCGGCGTTGACCGTTTCACGCAACAGCCCCAGCACGTCGATCTGATGGGCCACATCCAGCGCCGAAATCGGTTCATCCAGCAGCAAGCTACGCGCCCCCTGCGCCAGCATCATCGCTATCCACGACCGCTGTTTTTCCCCGCCCGACATGGTGTCGACCATCTGGCCGCGCTTGTGCTCCAGACCACATTGCGCAATCGCCGTATCAATCATAAAGCGATCCTCGGGGCCCAATCGACCCAAGGCGCCGCGCCAAGGGTATCGGCCAAGCGCGACCAGCTCCTCCAGCCACAGCCCTTCGGTCGGCGGGGTCACCTGCGGCAGAAATGCCAGATCGCGGGCAAAATCCCGCGGCTTCCAGTCTCTCAAATCTTGGCCGCCATATTGGATGGTTCCGGCGCTCGGCCGGGTTTGCGCGGCGAGCATTTTCAGCAGCGTTGATTTGCCCGACCCGTTGCGCCCGACAAGCGCCGTGATCCCCGGCTTGATCGCCAAGGAAAGGTGATCGACCAGCCGCCGCTTGGGCACGTCAAAGCAGACATTTTCGAGCGTAAAGAGGGTCATGCGTGTCTCCGTCCGAGCAGGGCAATGAAAAGCCAGGGCGTGCCGATCAGCGTCGCGAAAAGCCCCAGCGGCAGGTCGTAGGGATAGCTGGCGGTGCGCGCCCCAAAGGCCGCGAGGCTCATGAGCAACGCACCCAGACACCAGCTGGCAGCCAGAAACGGCGCAGGGCGCAGCAGGCCAAGGCTGCGGGCGATATGGGGGGCCATCAGGCCAACGAAACTGACCGGGCCGACCAGCACGCTTGCCGCGCCAGTGGCCAGCCCTGCCGCCAGCACAACGGCAAGCCGCACGGTGCCAAGCGGCACCCCCAGACCCTGCGCGACACCCGATCCCAGCGGCAGGATGTCGAACCAGCGCGACAGCAAAAGCGCCGCGCCAAGCGCCGCCACCGCCATTGCGGCAAGCGCCATCGCCCCTGCGACCGTGACCCGTGTAGCGCTTCCCGCAAGCCACCCCAGCAGGGACCATGCTCTGGGATCGCCTGACGCCATGATCGCCGCCAGCAGGGCCGAGGCGAAGGCTCCGATCGCCAGCCCCGCCAGCAACAGCCGCGCCGGTGCCATATCACTGCGCGCCGCATAGGCGGACAGGATGATCAGCGTCGCCCCCGCCCCACCCGAAGACCCGAGCGCCAGCGTCAATGGCGACGGGGCAGGCAGCAGGAACAGCGTCGCCGCATAGCCAAGCGCGGCACCACCGGTCACGCCCAGAACCTCGGGCGCGGCCATCGGGTTTGCCGTCACCCGCTGCAATGCGGCGCCCGAAAGCGCCAGCAGCGCTCCGGCAGCGGCAGCCGCCAGAATGGCCGTGGCCCTCAATGGCACGAAACTCGCCGTAATCGCGCCCGATATCACGCCCCAGCCCTCGGGTCCGCGGGTGCCAAACAGACTCAGCACGGCAAAGGCGACCGCCGCGCAGGCCAGCAGAGCAACCCGCCGCCACGGGTGCGGCGCGCGCGGTGGCAGGGTGTCGTTACGTTCAGCCTCGGGCGGGACAATGTTGCGCAACCGCGGGAGCAAAGCGATCAAAAGCGGCCCGCCAATCAGCCCGGTCAACGCGCCCGTCGGCAGTTCTGGCAGCCCAAAGGCGGCAAGCGCCAGCAGCGCGCTGTCCACCAGCCACAGCAGCAGCGCGCCCGCCGGTGGCGCGGCCAGCAGGGCTTGCGCCACGCTGCGCGCGCCCAAACGCCGTGCCAGGGCTGGTGCCGCCAGCCCGACAAACCCGACCAGCCCCACCTCGGCAGAGACCATGGCCGAGACGAACACCGCCAACGCAAGCGCCGCGACCCGTATCGCCCCGACTTGCGCCCCAAGCGCTTTGGCCGTGGCCCCGCCAAGACTTAGGACCACCAGTGGCCGCACCAGCAAGGCGGCTCCTGCCGCCCCCAACACCAGCACCACAGTCAGTCGGATCACCCCGTGCCAACTGTCTTGCGAAAGCGACCCGCCGTTCCAGATCACCAGCGACAGCAGGTAATGCCCCTGCCCCAGTGTGAGCGCGGTAGAGATGGCGGAAGCAAGCATGCCCACCAGCATCCCCGCGATGGTGACCGTAATAGGCGCAAAGCCACGCCGCGCGCCAAGCGCCATGACAATCAGCGCTGCAAGCCCGCCTCCGACCACTGCAACAGGGCCGGGACCAAGGGCAAGCATATTCGGCCAGAGCAGCGTGGCGCAGACCAGCGCCAGCTGTGCACCCGAGGCCACGCCGAGGGTCGTTGGATCGGCCAGCGGATTGCGCAGCACTGCCTGCATCAAAGCGCCCGACAGCCCCAGAAGCGCCCCGATCAGCAGGGCAATGACCGCCCGCGGCATCAACCCGAAGGCAAAGAGGATCTGTTCGGGCGACAGGTCTTGCGGCCCTGCGATAGGCAGCACCCAGTACGCAGCGGGCAGGGCGGCAAGCGCTGCGATGGTCCATAGGCACGCCGCGCCGAGGGCGGCCACAAGGGGCAGCGTTAAAAAGGGCGGACGGATCATGCGGCTTCCAGCGCCGTCACAAGATGGGACGCAAAACGCAGCCCGGAAGGCGCGCCGCCAAAGGGCATCTGATCGGGCAGATACGACACGCGACCCGCCCGCACGGGCGGCAGCGCGGACCAAAGCGCGCTTTGGCCAATCGCGCGCCGTGCGGTCACCGGTAAAGCGCCCGCGATGACCAGATGCGCCTGCGGAAAATCGATCAATCTGGACAGAGGGACCGGGGCATTGAATCCGAATTCAGTATCGCCGTCCCAGGCATTCGTCAGGCCGATCCGGCGAAGCGCCCCGCCATACAGGCTGTCGCTGCCGTAGATCTGCACATGACGCGCATCCCCCACCGTCATCACCACAAAGGGGCGCGCGGCAAAGCCTGTCACCCGTGCGCGCAGCGCATCGAAAGCGGCCTCAAAGTCCTGACGCACCCGGTGCCCAACCTCTCCGCGGTCCAGCTGTATTGCCAACGTCTCCAGCGCCGACAGCGCCTTGGGCAGCGCCGGTTCGGTCGGGATGAACATATTTTGCGTGAACACCGGTGCGATACGTCCCAGCTGCGGTTCAACGAAACTGTAGAAATTCGACGACAGGATCAGGTCAGGGGCGACAAGGCTCAGCGCTTCGAGGTTGGGGCTGCCGCGCAACCCGACATCCGCACACCCCGGGGGCAGCGTCACCGCCGTACCGCGCAGGAATTGACGTTTCTCTGCCACGGCAACCAGCGGCAGGTCGAGCGCGGCAGCGGTTTCCGCCATCGCCCAGTCAATCGCGGCGAGGCGCGATCCCCCCCAACCGCGCGCGCCGCGCGCGCGAGATGCCACAAGAGCGCAGGCTCCTGTGGCAATGATCGCACGGCGCGTGAGGGCGAGGCGCTTTACCACTTCTTGGACAGCGTCGCAGAGATCGTGCGCCCGTCGCCATAGTACGTCGAGAAATAGCCCACCGACGAGACATAGGCCTCGTCTGTCAGGTTGGTCACATTGACCTGCAGCTCTGTGCCGTCATCAAAGTCATAGGACATGGCCGCATCCAGCAGCGTCACAGAGTCGAGCTGATTGGCATTTGCGTTGAACGCATAGCGTTCCCCGATGAACCGCGCGCCTGCGCCCACGGTCAGCCCGGCAAGCGGTCCGCCCTGTATCTCTTTTGATGCCCACAGCTTGAAGGTATGTTTCGGGGTCAGCCCCAGTTCGTTGCCATTGTTGTCACCGCCGATGATCTCGCTGTCGGTATAGGAATAGCCGCCCGTCACGCTCCAGCCGTCGGCCAGATTGGCACGGCCTTCCAGCTCTAGTCCGCGGATGCGGGATTTGCCGACCTGATCATAGGCCCGCACCCCGGCCCCATTCTGCACATAGACGGGGCGGTTCTTTTCCTCGAGCTGATAGACCGAAGCCGACAAATAGGCATCAAGGGTGGCGGGCAGGTATTTCGCGCCAACTTCCCATTGCTCGCCCGTGGTCGGGTCAAGCGCTGTGCCCGTATCGCCCGGCTCTGCAAAGCTTTGGAACGAGGTGCCATAGGACAGATAGGCCGACACGCCATTGTCCCAGACATAGCCAAGGCTTGCCTGACCGGTGGTGGCGCTGTCGTCGCGTGTCAGATCAACGGTGCCGGGCGTGCCGCCAGAGCCCGGAACGGTGTATAGCGTGTTGGACTGCCCCTCGGATTTGTTGCGATCATGGCGCAAGGCCAGACCCGCGCGCCAATGGCCATATTCGATTTCGTCGCTGGCGTAGATGCCGACCTGTTCCACGGTCACATTCTTGTTCGCATACCAGCTTGCCCCGTCGCGCACCGGCGTGATCGGGCTGTAGTCTGGCGCGGCAAAATCAATGCTGTCCTGACCATAGTAAAACACGCTGAGCGCAGTTTCTTCGAACCGGCTGGCATTGATACCAAAGGCGAGATTATGCAGCACATCGCCGGTCAGCGCCGAGCCTTCAAGCCGCAGGTCCGTGGCATAAGACGTCACATCTTCGTCTTGCAACAGCTGTGTGCGCGCCACATCGGTGCCGGTCACGCCGCCGACAGAAAGGTTGGAATAGGACCAGTCGAATTTCGTCACGCCGGTGTTGCTGACCAGCCGCCAGCCATTATCGAACGTGTGGGTGACCTGCGCGCCCAGATTAAGCACCTTGCGGTCGCCGTATTTCAATGCGTCATTGCCAAAGTAGAAGTCGCGCAAATCTTCATCGGAACGGGTGCCGACCAGCCCGTTGGGCACGCCCGAGGGGGAATCCGGGTCGTCATCCTGATAGGACAGCAGGAATTCTACCGTCGTTGCATCGGTCGCCTGGTATTTCGCGGCAAAGCCCAGATAGGCCCCGGGGTTGTCGTATTCATCGATCCCCAAAACACGATTGCCCGCCTTGCCGACGATGCGATAGGCAAAGCGGTCATCGACCACGCGGTTGGCATCACCAAAGACATAATAGGACCCGTTGCCATCCGCATGCAGGCCCAGCTCGGTCGTGTCGCCATCAGATTGCGCGCGTTTCTGGATGAGGTTCACCAGCCCGGCGGGCGACCCTGCCCCGTATAGCACCGAATTTGGGCCGCGCAGAAGCTCCACCCGTTCCATGCCGTAAAGATCAAGCGAGGGCGCGCCATAGTTCGGGCGCGTAGAGCGGCTGAATTGCAACCCGTTGAGGTAGATCTGGTTTTGCAGGTCAGCCCCGCGGACCGAAATTGAATCAAACCGCGGGTCCGCCCCATAGGCTTCGGTCACGACACCCGCCGCATAGCCAAGCGCCTCTGAAAGATTGTTGGCGGCCGTATCCTCGATCTGGTCGGTGGTGACCACCGTGACGGAGGACGGCGTTTCCAGCAAGGACCGCCCGCTTTTGGTCGACGCCGTGGTACCCGCGGCATAGCCCACCACCGGGCCGGTCGGGTCTTCTTCGGACTGGATAATGATCTCGCCCAGATCAACGGCGTCCTGCGCCGTCGCCACACCGGCAGACAGGGCCAGCGCGCTGGTCCCCAGCATCAAGAAAAAGGTGAACTTCATGGATATACGTCCCGCTGTTTATTTTTCCGAGTATTTAACTCAGCTATAAGGCGACGTCTTGAACGCATCCGCCGTCATTTGTCCCAATCCGCTGTAAACGTGTCACTGAATATCGCGTCGCCACTGCGATGGCGGCACCCCGACAGACCGGCGAAAGACCCGTGACAGATGGGCCTGATCGGAAAAACCGGTTGCCGCGGCGATGTCGGCAAGGGGGCGTCCGGGGTCGGCCATCATCTCCTTAGCGGCGACGACGCGGCATTCAGCTATCCAGCGTTGCGGCGACAGACCCGAGGTTTGCTTGAACGCGCGGCTGAACCAGCTTTCGGAGAGCCCCGCCAAATCGGCCAATTCGCCCACCCCGACGGGGCGAAAGATATTCTGCGCCATGTACTGCCGAACCGCCGTCATATGCTGAGGCGACAGCCCGCCGGACGCAGGCAGGGCGTTTTGCGACAGCGGCTCCATCACTGCGCCCAAAAGCGATTGCAGCAGGCCTTCCAAGACCATCGTCCCACGTTGAGGGGTCTCCACTTCGCTGGCCGCAAGACGGCCAAGGGTCAGCAGCACGCTATCCTCCGGCGCAAACATCACGCGGCGGGGCAGATCTGATACACCGATCGCACCAAGCCGTGTCTGCAATGCAGCTGCGTCGAAATGGAAATCAATATGGCTGAGCCTTTGGGCCTTGCCCAGCTTGCTCCACAACGGGGTGCCTGCCGGTACAAAGAATGCGCGCGTTCCGAATTGGGCCGTCGCCCCCTCGCCCGTTCGAAGCGCGATCAGCGGCGGGGTGTCATCCAGAAAGACCACAAGGCGCGGATCCGGCGCGGTGTAATACCCGCCGCCCCCTTGGTCCCCGTCGACATGCCAGACATCTGCGATAGCCCCCGACAAGGGCCGAAACCGTAAGGGCTTGATCGTGCGCAGGTTCCGAGTCTGCGCCTCCATACGAGGGACAAAAACCTGTGGCACATAGGATTTTGATAGAGGGGCGGATGACATGACGACGCGCTGAGACAGCTCCAGAGTTCTGAAACCATTTTCTGACAAATTTACTCGGATAAGTCAATTCCGCAACATCCCCGCGGGGATCTGCATGTAAGTTCAGTCTTGCACCATCGATACGACGCGCCCCACTGCGCTTTGCGCCAAGGGCATATGAGCCTGTTGTGCCTCCCGAGGCCACCGGATGAACAGCATGGCCTCGCCTGCGACCTTATTGACGCTCAGCGTCGCTTCCAGATCTTGAAGGGAGCAGCGCAAAATCTTCTGATCCTTGCGCTGCGCTTTCACGGCGATTTGCAGGTCGAACTGAACCCCCGGATGCGCTGTCTTTAGGTGATCCACAATCTGTGGCGCCGCCCCCACGGCCATGTAAAGCGCCACACATGTGCCGGGTCTGATGTCCTTGATCGGTTCAGGCACCGTATATCCATCTTGGCGATGGCCGGTCGTCAGCACCACGGTGTCGATCGTGCCCCGATCCGTCAGGCTTTCACCGATGCTCGCGGCCGCGGCGCAGGCCGCGGTGACGCCGGGAATGATCTCGAAAGCGATACCGCTGGCTTTCAGCGCATCGACTTCTTCAGTGCTGCGCCCGAACACCCCCGGATCACCACATTTCAGGCGCACGACGCGCTGGCCGCGTTTGGCAGCCATCACAAGGGTCTGTGTGATTTTCTCTTGCGGCCAGCTGTGACAGCCCGGAGCCTTCCCAACGTAAATGCGCTCGGCGTCACGACGGGCCAATTCAAGGATTTCAGGGTCAAGCAACCGGTCATAATAGATCACATCGGCTTCTTGCAGGCGCTGCACGCCGCGCAGGGTGATCAGATCCTTCGCCCCCGGTCCTGCGCCAACAAGGCTGACGCTGCCGCCCGCAGCGGTGCCGAAGTCGCCCGTTTCGATGGCCGACTTGATACGCTTGGCCGCCGCGCGTTCGGCACCGGCGGCAAACATCCAGCGCGGGCTGTCGTTGAAGACCCAACGCCACAGATCGCGACGCGCGCGCGGATCAAGGCGCGCAGACGCTTTCCCCCGCAACCGGCCCGCAAGAGCAGCAAAATCCCCCAGCCGCGGCTCCAGCATTTCCTCTACTTTCGTCTTGATCTGGCGGGCCAGCACCGGGGCTGTCCCCTCGGTGCCGATGGCCACGACCACCGGATCACGGTCCACGATCGAAGGCGTGATCGCATCGCAAAGCTGTGGCTGGTCGACGACGTTCACAACCGCCCCGGCCTCTTTGGCCAAAACATGCAGCGCCATGTCCGCACCAGGGCAGCCAGTGGCGATAAAGGCCAGCGCGGTGTCTGAAAAGCTGTGCGGGGTGATTGGACCGTCGTGAAGTGTGACACGGCCCGATGCAGCAAGGTCCGACAGTTCGGCATCGAATGTGGCGGCGCAGATCTCGACCGTCGCTTCGGTTTTCAGGATCAGTCGCGCCTTCTGGGCGGCCTGTTCGCCCCCGCCCATGATCACGACGCGGCGGCCCGCCATTTGCAGGAACATTGGAAATGTCTTCATGCGGATTGCTCCTTTGGCTGGTGTCGCTGGTCCCAAAGGCTGCGCGCCATTTGGTCGGCTTGAGAAAGCGTCCGAGACGCCTTCAGCGTCCACAGCGCAAGCGCCGCAGTGCCGGTCACCGTGGCGATTGCGAAAGGGTCGTCCACGCGCCCTTGCCACAGGCCATGCAGGTCGATGATATCGCCTGTTTCATGCAAACGCCGGGTGTCATCCAGGATTGGCGCGGCGGTCTGCTGGATATGCGCCCCGTCGCGCAGGCCGAACAGGGCGATGTCCTTGGAGGGATGACGCTCGAATTCGCCGCCGCCCCCTTTGATGATGCTCAGATCCTGCTGGTCCAATAGCTGCGCGGCTTGGGCCTGCAGGCTGCGGTAGGACGGGTGGAACACGCCTTGCACCGTCGCCGGGGCCTCGGACGGGTTCCACATCCGCAATACCGTATTGAAGCACGACCTGAGGCCAAGTGTATCGCGCAGGTTCAAGATGCTGAAAGCCGCAGGGCTTAGGGTTTCTAGCGGGGTATAGGCCACCTGCGGCCCGGCAAGATCGATCACCTCGCGCACCGATGCATTGGCCGATTGATGCGAATTCCACCCGTGCATCGAAATGCTGTAACCGGCCTGCCCCACCAGCCGCGCAGCAAGCAGGAACAGCGGCACCCCCCGGCTGCGACCTGCGGCGTAGGACGGCCAGTCCAGATCCGCTTTGGGCAGTTTGCCCACCACGTGCGCGCGCAATGCGGCGGTGAAACCGGCAATCTCTTCGGGGGTTTCGCCGCGCAGACGCATGACCATCAACAGCGCGCCGACCGCTTCGGGGGCAGCATCACCGCGTAAGATCAGCGCCATGGCGTCCTGAGCTTCGGCCAAGGTCATCGCGCGGGCACGCCCCTTGCCGCGCGCGACGATCCGGACATAGGGGGCCAGGCTCATTCTGCGGCCATCCGTTGCAAGGTCTGATCCAGCAAGGCGGCGAGTTCGGGTTTGCACGACCCGCAGTTTGTCCCCGCACAGGTGGCGTCGCCCAAGGCCGCGACGGTAGAGGCCCCGCCGGCGATCGCGGCCAGCAAGGTGTTGCGCCCCACATCAAAACAGGCACAGACCGTAGCACCCGGGTCCGGCCGGTCAGCGGCATTGCGCCCGGCGAGCGCCGCCAACGCCGATGTGTCCGTCCCGATCAGCGCGATAATCGCACTGCGCGAGACGACCACCGGATTGGGGGATACGAAAAGCAGCCCGGTGATCCGCCCACCTTGGGTTATCGCAATCCGGACGCCACCGGTTGCCGCGTCGGACTGGAGCGAGAGATCACCCTCCGCCTGCCCCGTCAGAAGGCGGGCCTCTGCCTCCCAATCCTCGGGGCTTTTGCTGCCCGCCAGCTCTGCCTGCCAGCCGGTATTGGTGCGGGCCACGGCGGCATAGGTGGTGCGCGTGGCGGGTTCCGCGATGCTTGCCAGAAAGCCGTACCATTTCGCCTTGAAAACCTCGGCAGTGACAGCGCTGGCCTTCAAGGCGGGTTGACCTGAAATCGGATCGGTCAGCGGCGTCATGACGCTATTGACCGTCCCCGCGGTGCTGCGCTGACGTGTCCAGTGCATTGGCGCGAACAACGCACCTTGGGCGACGCGCGGGGTGATCAACGCCCGCATCAAAACGCGACCACGGCTGTTTTGCAGCGCGATCAACGCCCCGGGGAGCGCCCCCAATGCGGCGGCATCAACTGGGTTCATCTCTACATAAGGTTCGGCCAGATGTGCCCCAAGCCGCGCTGATTTGCCCGTGCGCGTCATCGTGTGCCACTGGTCGCGGTTCCGTCCGGTATTGAGCGTAAAGCGTGAATTCAGCGACACAGGCGATGTCACGGCAACCATCTGCGCCTTGCCGTCAGGGTGATAATATTGCCCGTCCGCAAAGAAACGCGCCCCGTTTCGTGGCCATTGGGTCGGCACCATTTTCGCGTAATCCGCATCGGCAAAAATGCTCAGATCAAGATCGCGCGGGAAGGCCGAAGCGGCCTGATCAAGCGCGACATATTCGGCAAAGACATCCGCGGATGAGCCATAGGAAAAGGCACCCGAAAACCCCATACGCTTGGCCACGTCGCTGATGATCTTCCAGTCGGGCCGCGCCTCAGCGGGGGCGGGCAGAAAGGCGCGCTGGCGCGAAATGCGCCGTTCGGAATTGGTCACGGTGCCGTCTTTTTCACCCCAACCGGTGGCGGGTAGCAGGACGTCAGCCAAAGCGTTGGTATCCGTCTTCTCCATGATGTCAGACGCAACAACAAAGGGCACATTTGCAATTGCCGCCGCCACGCCATCGGCATCGGGCAACGACACCGCGGGGTTGGTCGAGATCACCCACAGTGCCTTGATCCGCCCGTTGGCACAGGCCTCGAACAGATCGACAGCCTTCAGTCCCGGTTTTGTGCAGATCGTCGGGCTTTGCCAGAAACTCTGCACCGCGCTGCGGTGCGCTTCATTCCCGATCTCTAGGTGGTTTGCCAGCATATTGGCCAGACCGCCCACTTCGCGCCCCCCCATGGCATTGGGCTGGCCGGTCAATGAGAACGGGCCCATCCCCGCCTTGCCGATGCGCCCTGTGGCAAGATGGCAATTCAGGATCGCGTTTACCTTATCCGTGCCACAGACCGATTGGTTGACGCCTTGGGAGTACGCGGTGACGACTTTGGGCGTGTTTGCCCAAAGCGCATAGAAATCGGCCAATTCCCGAGCGTTCAACCCGCTGTCCGCCGGATCACTGGCCTGTGCCGCCGCCAGCGCCGCGTCCAGCCCGTTCACATGGTTTTCCGTATAGGCCGTGTCGAGTTTTCCGGTCTCTGCCAGATACGCCAGCAACCCATTGAACAAGGCAACATCCCCGTCGGGAGCGATCCTCAGATGCACATCCGCTAGATCGGTGGTCGCCGTACGACGCGGATCGACATTGACGATCCGCATATGGGGGCGGGCCTGTTTTGCGGCGGCAATACGCTGGTGCAGGACCGGATGGCACCACGCCAGATTGGACCCGACAAGCACAACCAGATCGGCTTGCTCCAGATCTTCATAGGTGCCGGGAACGGTATCGGTGCCGAAGGCACGCTTGTGCCCCGCGACAGAGGACGCCATGCACAAACGTGAATTCGTGTCGATATTGGCCGCCCCGATGAACCCTTTCATCAGCTTGTTGGCGACATAATAGTCTTCGATCAGCATCTGGCCCGAGGCGTAGAAGGCGACGCTTTCCGGCCCATGCTGCGCGATGGCATCGCTGAATTTCTGCGCCACCATATCCAGCGCCGCATCCCAGTCTGCCCGCACCCCGTTGATCTGCGGATGCAAAAGCCGCCCGTCCAGATCAATGGTTTCCCCCAAGGCAGCACCTTTGGAGCAGAGCCGCCCGAAGTTGGCCGGATGATCCGGATCCCCCTTGATTGTACCATCGGCGGCCGCCAGCACCCCGCAACCTACACCGCAATAAGGGCAAGTGGTGCGCGTGAGGGTCATGCGGCGCTCCGCGCTTGCAGGAACGTCCGGTCCAGCAGGATGCGCCCGCTTTCCACCCGCGCCGGATAGGTCGCGACGCGGCCCGCGTCCGCGCCCTGCGCCTCTCCGGTCTCTAGCGAGAATACCCAGTTGTGCAGCGGGCAAGTTACGGATTTGCCATGCACGATGCCTTCGGCCAGCGGCCCCGCCTTGTGCGGACAGGCATTATCAAGCGCAAAGACCTCATCCTCAGCGGTGCGGAACACCGCGACACAGCCAAGCGTGGTCTTGATCATACGCGCACCGCGCTGTGGCACATCATCAAGTGCTGCGATATCGATCCAGCTGGTCATTCCGCAGCCTCCAGTGACAGGGTTGCAAGGGGTTTGTAGCGCTCGGCCTGCTGGGTCACGTGTTCGGCCCACGGGTCTTTGCGGTAAATCGTCTGGCTCAGTTCGAAGCGATCAACCAAAGCGTCGCCTTCGGCAGCAACCCGTTCCTTGATCCAGTCCAGACCGACCTTGGCCATCCATTTGTAGATGCGATCGAGGTATTTGGCATTCTCGCGATACAGCTGGGTCACCGCCTTGATCACATTGATCGCCTCTTGCTCGGTCGGCACCTGGATCAGCAATTCGGTTTCCCTGACGTCCATACCGGCCGCCCCGCCGATGCTGATCTGGTATCCGCTGTCGACACAGATGACCCCGATGTCCTTGCAGGTCGCTTCGGCGCAATTGCGCGGGCAGCCCGACACCCCGAGTTTCAGCTTATGCGGCGTCCAGGCCCCCCAGAGCTCTTTCTCAAGCTGGATGCCCAGACCCGTGCTGTCCTGGGTGCCAAAGCGGCAATGATCCGTGCCGACACAGGTTTTGACCGTGCGCAGCCCTTTGGAATAGGCATGTCCCGACACCATGCCGGCCGCGTTCAGATCGGCCCAGATGTCGGGCAGATCCTCGCTTTTTACGCCCAATAGGTCGATCCGCTGCCCGCCGGTGACCTTGACCGTCGGCACCATGTATTTATCCGCCGCATCGGCAATGGCACGCAGTTCGTCCGGCGTGGTGATCCCACCCCACATGCGCGGCACGACGCTGTAGGTGCCGTCCTTCTGGATGTTGGCGTGTTTGCGTTCGTTGATGAAACGTGATTGCGGATCGTCGCGATATTCCAGCGGCCAATCGGCAAGCAGATAGAAGTTCAACGCGGGACGGCAGACGTGGCAGCCGTCGGGCGTCTTCCACCCGCATTCCTGCCAGACCGCCGGCATCGAGGTCAGTCGCTGCGACTTGATCATCCGCCGCACGTCTTCGTGGGTCATATCGGTGCAGCCGCAGATCGACGCCGCGGCAGGCAAGACGAAATCATCCCCCAGCGTGACCGCCAATACCTGTTCGACCAGCCCGGTGCACGTCCCGCAGGATGCGCTGGCCTTGGTCGTCGCTTTGATCGCGCCCAGATCAGAGGCGCCCGCCGCGATGGCGTCTTCAATTTGTCCTTTGCAGATACCGTTGCAGCCACAGATCTCCGCGTCACGCGGTAAGGCTGCAACAGCTGCTAAAGGGTCCAGGGGGGTCCCCCCTTGGTAGGCCGGGCCGAAAATCAGCGTATCGCGGATGTCGGCGATGTCGGTCTTGTCGCGTATCAGGCCAAAGAACCAGTTGCTGTCGGCGGTGTCGCCATACATCACCGCCCCGATAACCACGTTGTTCTTGATCACCAGACGGCGATAGACACCCCGCGCCGGATCGCGAAAGACGATATCCTCGCGCCCCTCGCCATCGGCAAAATCGCCCGCACTGAACAGATCGCAGCCCGTCACCTTGAGCTTGGTCGACAGCTCTTTCGGGACAAAGGTCGATGACTGCCCCAGCAGGGTCTGCGCCGCCACTTTTGCCTGATCGTACAGCGGTGCCACCAGACCGAACAGCGCGCCATTATGTTCCACGCATTCCCCGACAGCCAGCACATCGACGTCGGAGGTCACCATCTGGTCATCCACATGGATGCCCTTTCCAACGGCCAAGCCTGCGCCCTGCCCGAGGGCCACGTTGGGGCGGATGCCCACGGCCATGACCAGCAAATCGCAGGGCAGTTCCGTCCCGTCATCCAGCAGCAGGGCGCGGACCTTTCCGTTCTCGCCCAAGATCTCCTTGGAGTTTGCGGCGCATTTGACGGTGATGCCCTTATCCGTCAGGGCGCGGCGCAGCAGATATCCTGCGGCCTCGTCCAATTGCCGCTCCATCAAATGCCCCATGATGTGCACAACGGTCACGTCGACGCCGCGGGCCGCCATGCCTGCCGCCGCCTCCAACCCCAGCAGCCCGCCGCCGATCACGACGCATTTACTGCCTTCGCCCAACCCCATCATCCGTTCGGTGTCTTCCAGATCGCGGTAGGCGATGACGCCGTCCAGATCGTGACCCGGCAAGGGGATCATAAAGGGGTTCGATCCGGTGCCCAGAAGCAGCTTGTCATAGGACACTGTGCCATTCTCGCCCGTGACCGTCTTTGCTGCGCGGTCTATTTCCAGCACCTTTTCGCCAAAACGGCAGGTGATGTCATTTTCGGCGTACCATCCAGCATCATGGGTCACGATGTCAGCATAGGTCTTCTCTCCCGACAGGACCGGGGACAGCATGATGCGGTTGTAGTTGCCCCGTGCCTCTGCGTTGAAAAGGGTGATGTCATAGGTTTCGCGGTCCTGTTCCAGAAGGTGCTCCAGCACCCGACCGGAGGCCATACCGGCACCGATAACGACAAGTTTCTGTTTCATGGTCTCACTCCGCCGCGATTGCTTTGGGTTTCGGTGTCCCGCCCGAGGCAGGTGATTTCGGCGCATTGCCGTGTTCGTATTCCTCGAGGAAATCGAGCACTTCTTGCCGGTAGCTGTAATAGTCGGGGTGTTCGAGCAGCGCCTTGCGGGTGCGTGGACGCGGCAGGTTTACGTCGGTGATCTTGCCGATGGTGGCTTGGGGTCCGTTGGTCATCATCACCACGCGGTCGGCCAGCAGGATCGCCTCGTCCACATCATGGGTCACGCAGATCGCCGTCACCTTGGTGCGCGACCAGACTTCCATCAGCACTTCCTGCAGTTCCCAGCGGGTCAGACTGTCGAGCATGCCGAACGGTTCATCCAGCAGCAGCAGTTTGGGCGATAGGGCAAAGGCACGGGCGATGCCGACGCGCTGTTTCATCCCGTTCGACAGGCTGGCGGCATTCTTGTCCATACTGTCTGCCAGCCCGACACGTTCGAGGTAGTATTCCACCACATCCTGACGTTCCGCCTGCGACGCGCGGGGATAGACCTTGTCGACACCAATGGCGACGTTCTCCTTGGCCGAGAGCCACGGGAACAGATTGGGCGACTGGAACACGACGGCGCGTTCGGGGTCTGCACCTTGGACGTTCCACCCGTCCAGACGGATCGCACCTTTCGAGATCGGGTTCAGCCCCGCAGCCATCGTCAGCACAGTGGATTTACCGCAGCCCGAATGCCCGATCAGCGAGATAAATTCGCCCCTGTTGATCTTGAGATCAAAGTTCTCGACCACGGTCAGCGGCCCTTTCGGCGTCGGATACACCTTGTCGAGCTGCGAGAAATTCAGGAATTTTTCCTGGATCGCACCTTCCTGCGCCTTGGAGACTGCCGCGGGCACTGAATGGATCGGCGTGACATTGGGCAGCATACGCGTTTCTTCGACTTTCGCGGCGATGCCGATGTCCATCAGATAGGTCGTGACCTGCCCGCGCAGCGCCTTGAATGCCGCGTCATTGTTCATCGCAATCCGGTCGCGGGGGCGCGGAATGTCGACTTTGAATGCGTCCCCCAGCGTGCCGTCCGGATTAAGGGCGATGATCCGATCCGCCAGAATGATCGCTTCATCTACGTCATTGGTGATCAGGACGCAGGTTTTCTTGTCTTCGTCCCAGATCGCCTCGATCTCGTCCGCCAGATTGGCGCGGGTCAGGGCGTCGAGCGCCGACAGCGGCTCATCCAGCAGCAGCATTTCGGGGTCCATCGCCAGGGCGCGTGCCACATTGACCCGCTGGCGCATCCCACCGGACAATTCAGCAGGGCGGCGCGTGGCCGCATGGGACAGGCCCACCATGTTGACATAGTGATCGACCTTGGCCGCCCGTTCGAGTTTGGAGAGATCAGGGAACATCGTATCGACAGCAAGCCTGACATTGCCCTGCACGGTCAGCCACGGCATCAGAGAATAGTTCTGAAAGATCACACCGCGTTCGCGGCCCGGTTCGGTGATGGGCTTTCCCTTGTAGGTCACGCTGCCCGAGGTCGGCTGCTCTAGCCCCGCCATCAGATTGATCAACGTGGTCTTGCCGGTGCCCGAAAACCCGAGGATGACGACGAATTCACCTTCGGCAACCTCAAGGGAGATGTCCTTGAGAACGGGTTGGGTGCCATAGGTTTTGGTGACATTGTTGAAGTTCAAGATACCCATATCGATCACCGGTTATTCGAGAAGGTGAACATGGACTGGAGCGCATACATCACACGGTCCAGAAGGAAGCCGATGATGCCGATGGTCAGCACCGCGACCATGATCCGCGCCAGACTTTGCGAGCTACCGTTCTGGAATTCATCCCAGACGAACTTTCCAAGCCCGGGGTTCTGCGCCAGCATTTCTGCCGCGATCAAAACCATCCAGCCCACACCAAGCGACAGCCGCAGCCCGGTAAAGATCAATGGCAGCGCCGAGGGCAGCACCAGTTTGGTGATCTTGGTGTAGGTATTCATTTTCAGCACGCGACTGACGCTGACAAGATCCTTGTCGATGCTGGCGACGCCAAGGGATGTATTGATCAGCGTGGGCCAGAGCGAACAGAGCGTAACAGTGATCGCCGAGATGAGGAACGACTTGGAGAACATACCGTCATTGGTGCTATAGACGGCTGACACGATCATGGTCACGATGGGCAGCCATGCCAGTGGCGAGACCGGTTTGAAGATCTGTATCAGCGGGTTCAGCGCCGCATTCGCCGTTACAGACAAGCCCGCAGCGATGCCCAATGGGATCGCAACGATCGACGCAATGAGAAAACCGAAAAGCACCGTTTTGATCGAGGTCCAGATCTGGTCGTAGTAGGTTGGCTTGCCTGTGTATGCGCGATCACGCACACGATCTGCATTGCCACTTGCGATATGTTTGGCGTTGCGCGCCTCTTGCCGCTCATAGAACGCGGCCTCGCGTTCGCCCTCGCGGATGGCGTCCTGATGCAACTCGCCCACCTGCTCCCAGACTTGGGCAGGGCCGGGCACAGCCCCGAGCGAGGTTTGAACCTTGGGGGCCAAGCTTGCCCAGAGGGTCAGGAAGATCGCAATCGCCAAGAGCGGCACGCCCAGAAGCCGCCAGATCTCGCCCGCCTGCGCGCGCGGATTATCCCCCGCGGCGGCCTTAAGGATCGGTGTCATCCAAGACAGGCCAAAGACGCTGAACCATGCGTCGGCCTTGTTGATCCGGGCAAAGCGCCGCGCGCGGCGGGCTTCGATATCGAGTGTGTTTGTGTCAATCGCGGTCATATCGGCTGTCCAATTGCTGCTTTTGATGAAAGTGGCTCCCTCCCCCCTCCGCTTTGCGGTGTGGCAAAACGGAGGGGGCGGGGTTTAGCCTTCGACCTTGCTGTCGATGACCGTTTGGCCGGACTTCAGACCGATGGGCAGGCTGTCGATATAGGCGTTCGGCGCGCGTCCGTCGTAGCTGATCCCGTCGATGATATCGGCAGCCGGTGTCGGTGCTTTGAAGCCGTCGCTATCCCAAGGAAACGCCGCTTCGTCGGCCATACCCTCGTCCACCAGCAGCCTTGCGGCCTGTAAGTAGATGTCCGGGCGGTACACGTCTGCAGCCGTCTCGAAATACCATTCATCCGGCTTTGTCTCGTCGATCTGGCCCCAGCGACGCATCTGGGTCAGATACCAGATCGCGTCTGAATAGAACGGATAGGTCGCATTGTAGCGGAAGAAGACGTTGAAATCGGGGGCGGGGCGCACATCCCCTTTCTCGAACTCGAAAAAGCCGGTCATGGAGTTGGCGATCACATCCGCATCCGCGCCCACATATTCAGAGCGCGACAACATCTCTACCGCTTCCTCGCGGTTGGCGTTGTCGTTGGCATCAAGCCACATTGCCGCGCGGATCAGCGCCTTGGTCAATGCAAGCGCGGTGTTGGGGTTTTCCTCGGCAAATTCGGCGGTAATGCCAAAGACCTTCTCGGGGTTGTTTTTCCACATGTCGTAGTCGGTGATCACCGGCACGCCGATCCCTTTGAAAACCGCCTGCTGGTTCCAAGGCTCACCCACGGCGTAGCCCGATATCGTCCCCGCTTCCATTGTGGCAGGCATCTGCGGTGGCGGCGTCACAGACAGCAGCACATCCGCATCAATCTGACCGGAAATATCTTGCGCGCTATAGTAGCCGGGCTTCAGTCCGCCCGCCGCAAGCCAGTACCGGATCTCGTAGTTGTGGGTCGAAACGGGAAAGACCATGCCCATATTGAACGGCTCGCCGCGGTCCTTGTAGCCTTCGACCACCGGAGCCAAAGCACTGGCGCTAATGGGATGCTGCGGCCGACCATCGTCCATCGTGGGCACGTTCGGCTTCATCTCGTCCCAGATGTCATTGGAAACGGTGATCGCATTGCCGTTCAGGTCCATCGAGAAGGGCGTGATGATATGCGCTTTGGTGCCATAGCCGATCGTTGCCGCCAGCGGTTGGCCCGCCAGCATATGCGCGCCGTCCAGTTGGCCGTCGATCACGCCGTCCAGCAGCACTTTCCAGTTGGCCTGCGCCTCAAGCCTGACAAAAAGCCCCTCGTCCTCAAAGTATCCCAGCTCGTAGGCCACGGCCAAAGGTGCCATATCGGTCAGCTTGATAAAGCCAAAGGTCAGCTCCTCTTTCTCGAGCGCCAGCATTTCGGCCGACGCCGCCGTCGCCAGCAGACTTGTCGAGGCGAGCAGGAGTGCGAATGTATTTTTCATGGGTCATGTCCTTTCATGGCCCCGAAGGGCAGAAACGAAAAAAGCCGCACGTATGGTTCACGGGGAAGAAATCCGTGCTCCGTACGAGCGGCATTGCTCTGAGTGATGTGCGACCAGCATTGGTCAGCGGTATAGGTCGGACAACGTTGTCCCTTGGCATCAAGGGTGGCTCATAGACGCAGCTTCACGCAACGAATTTTCTGCATTGCGGCAGCTTTTCAGAGGCCCATGCAGAAGCCGCTTAAGAATTCATCGCACAGCTGCGGTGAAATCAAACGTTCTGCCGTCAAAAAAGGCGTCGGGCGAAAGAATCATCTCTCCCCGTGCAGATGCTACAGATGTTGGAAACATCATCGCCCCTTCGGTTTTCTCGGAGGATTGGGGCATATCAGCGCCGATATCAGACAGATTCTGGCGGAAAAGATCGGCGCGAAAACAGGTTTTGGCTTTCTCGATTCCCGCGGCGTCGGCACCTAGGTGATGCGCGATCCACGCCGCCTGACTGCGCCACGGGAAAGAGGCGGCATGGCTGTGGAACTGCAAGAACCGGTCCACCGTGACCGGAGAAGCCCCCGTTCGGGGGACGATATGCCCGGTCAGCGCCGGATCGATCAAATCGGGCGACATGCTCAGGTGTTCACTGCGCCCCAAAATCTCGACCGCCAGCGGTTTGTTTCCCGGCGCATCAAGCCAGGCCGACGCTTGGTATACCGCCCGCATCAGACGACGCACGCTGTCCTCGTTCTGCGAGGCCCACTCATGTCGCGCGGCAAGCACCTTCTCCGGCGCGAACTGCCAGACATCGCGGCCCGCCATCATCAGCTTGGCAACATTATTCTGCACGGCCACACCGCCCCAGGGCTCGCCCACCCAAAAGGCGTCGACAAACCCGTCCGAGACTGCATCCGCCATACGCATCGGCGGCACGGTGACTTCCTCGATCTGCAGGTCGGGCGCTTGCGCGGCCCAATAGGACAGCAGCAGCCGGTGCATGGAATAGTGGAAGGGGATACCCACACGCAGCGGTTTGGCACCGCGCGCGCTGAGCCCCGACAGCAATGCAGTCGTGTCCCCAAAGCGCACCTCCTCCAATGCGGAAGCAACAGCGTTAGAGACGCCGAACACCGTGCCGTTCACGGATAAGACCATCAGCGCATCTACCCGCGCGGGCAATCCGCCCATCCCGATGGACATGGCCACCGGCATTGGCGACAGCATATGCGCGGCATCCAGATGCCCCAGTGCCAGCATATCGCGCAGCGCCGACCACGAAGGCTGACGCAAAAGATTAAGCGCGAGACCCTGCTCGGCAGCAAATCCCAGCTCTTTCGCGATGACCAGCGGGGCGCAATCAACCAACGGGACATAGCCACAGTTCAGAACAACCTCGCTCATGACAACAGATCCGCTGCCGTCACCAACGCTTGTGCCACATCGATGACCTTGCGATTCTGGCTCATCGCGGTGGTGCGCAGCAGCTTATAGGCGTCATCCTCGGACATGCCGCGTTGACGCATCAAGATCCCCTTTGCGCGATCGATCGTCTTGCGATCCTCCAGCGCTTGCTTGGCAGCGTTCAGTTCGAAGTGGAATTGACGCATCATTTTGAAGCGCGCGATGGCCGTTTGCAGCACGGGTTTGATCCGGTCCATCTGAAGACCATCCACCACATAAGCGCTGACCCCGGCATTCAGCGCCGCCTGCGTCAGGTTCTCATCCGTCTGGTCCACAAACAGCGCGACCGCCCGCTTGGTCGTCTCGGTCGCGTGAGAGATATGTTCAAGCGTATCGCGGTCCGGATTTGTCAGGTCGATAAGAACGATGTCCGGTGAAAATTCCCTCACCGTCTGGTTCAGCTCCGACATCTGCAGCAAAGCCTTGACGTCAGACCAACCCGCTTCGCGCAGTGCGTCTACGATGTCACGCACGCGTTCGGGATTTGGCTCTACAACCAGGATACGCAGATCTGCATTCATGCATTTTGATCCGCGATCATCGGTGCAACTTCAATCCGGCATCCCTCGTGCGCCAGCGGCTTACGACACGCTTAGCCCAAACAGCGAGCAGAAAGGACGCATGTGCCAATCTGTTGTGCAGAATAAAACAGCCGCACGACCACAGCGGTGCCAGCCATGCAGGTTTACACCAGAGCTACGGGCAGCCCCCGCAAGAACACAAGCGGGCCGGAACGTGGTACCATCACGACATCCGGCTGTGGGCCGTCAATGATCCGGTGGCAGCAGCGACAGACCTAATCGCTTGGCCGCATCCAGAGCGGCCTCATGATGCAGGGGCCACGCTTGCGTCAGCCCTTCGATGATCAACAACAGCGCGGTATCGGCCCCCTTCAACGCGGTCGCCGCTGCGGCCCTTTCCGCGACCTCTGCCTTGTGACGTTCCAGTAATTCGCGCAGCGGCTGACTGCCCGGTTCAGCGGCCACTGCAGCATGAAAGAGGCAGCCATGCGCGCTCTCGGTCGCCATCCAGTTTCCAACGCGGGTCAGTATCGTATCAAGCGCCTCGCTCGGGTCCTCTGGCAGGTCATCAAAAACGCGGGCGAGATAGCGCTGATGCCGGTTCTCCAACGCAGCAAGCACCATTTCCGCCCGGGACGGCGTGTATTTGTAAAGCGTGCGAAGGCTCACACCCGCAGCATCCCGCAGGTCTTCGACGCTAGGCTCGGCAAAGCCCCGATTGGCAAAGGCGCGTTCAAGCCCTGCGGATATCTTGCTCATCATATCGGTCATGCTTGACGATGTAGAACGATCCCTCTACCTACGCAAGTAGAGCAATCATTCTACATCGGAGATTTCCCTATGACGCTTCCTGAAACGATGAAAGCTGTACGCCTCACCGGCCATGGCGGGCTGGACAAGCTTGAACTGTGTGACGACGTTCCGGTTCCGCAACCCGACGCTGGCGAGGTCTTGATCCGTGTGGGCGCATCGGCGGTGAACAATACCGACGTCAACACCCGAACCGGCTGGTATTCGAAAGCTGTGCGGGGCGACACAGGGTCCGCCGCAACCGAGGGCTACGCGGGGGCGTCTGATGCCGACGGCGGCTGGTCCGGTGCGCTCAGCTTTCCGCGCATCCAGGGCGCGGACTGCTGCGGAGAGATCGTTGCGGTCGGTGAAGGTGTGGACGCTGCGCGGATCGGTCAGCGCGTGCTGGTGCGGCCGATGTACCGTCCGACCGGTGCCGGACCAGATGCGCTTGTGACCTTCGGCTCCGAGCGCAATGGCGGCTTCGCGGAATACACCACCGTGGGCGAGGAAAACGCACTACGGATCGAAAGCCCGCTTTCGGATGTCGAACTCGCGTCCTTCCCTTGCGCATTCTCCACCGCCGAAGGCATGATCCAACGCGCTGGATTGGGGGACGAGCGTGTGCTCATCACAGGCGCATCCGGCGGCGTCGGATCGGCGGCGGTGCAACTGGCCAAGCGGCGCGGCGCCCATGTCACGGCCTCTACCAGCCCGGCGAAAATGGACGCGCTGAAAACCCTCGGCGCGGATGCGGTGATCGACCGCAATGAGCCTTATCCCGATGACGCCTTCGACGTCGTGCTCGACCTTGTAGGGGGGCCGCGGTGGTCCGAACTGCTGGATGCTTTGGTGCCACGGGGGCGCTACGTCACGTCTGGCGCGATTGCCGGTCCGATCGTCGAACTTGATCTGCGGACCCTCTACCTCAAGGACCTGACCCTCATCGGGAGCACCCGGCAAGACCCAGGCGTATTCACTGATTTGGTCAGCTACATCGAAGCAGGCGAGATCAAGCCCGTGGTCGCCGAAACCTATCCCTTGGCTGACTTGCACGCGGCGCAGAAGGCATTTCTAGAAAAGTCGCACATGGGTAAAATCGGTGTGGCGATCGCCGGCTGACAGACACGAGGCACAGGTTACAGCCTGCATAAGGCACGGCCTGCTCACAAGCATCGCTCCGGACCTTCGCCGCTGATGGCGTGAAGGTCCGGTTTCGCGCAGACCGTAAGTGCCATCATCAACGAGCCTAAGTTCGCGTTTCGCGGCGCAACCTTTTCACTTGGAGATAAGTATATCGCTGACTGCGCTGCACATGCAGTTGGAACCGGCAATTCCACGACATGGAAATGGGTTGCGATCAACCATCATATCACGATAGTTGCAGATGACCTCGCCACTTTGTTCGGGCCGCCATAGCTGTCTTGATGGCCGGTGCCAGTTCATTCACCGACATCTCGTCTGCCAGCAAACGGTATAAATGCTTTCTGGGCGCATTTACTTCCGCCTTAGATGCGCCCCGAGAAAGTAGAAGGTTTTGCGCCTCCGGGCGCCAAAGCAAATGCGCGAGCATAAAGGGATCTAAATTCTGATTGACGCGCGCGCGCCGACGCGTAGCAAACTTCATCCCACCGCGCGGCCCCTCTACGACTTCCGTCAATCCGCACCAGTCGGGAACCCAAGCCTCTGCCGCTTCGAGATGGCGAGTGGCAAGTACAAGGGTAAGCTTTTGCAGAGCATCTGTGTAGAACGTAAGCTGGCGAGGCAGCCGCTCAAGTGTGTCGCCAGCGCTCTTAATTTCATAACCGTGGAGGTGGCCGTTGAAAACAGCCAAGTCGATACGGCTTTGCGCATGGGCGAGACCAAGTTCATCAATGATCAGAACGTCTTCCCGCGCAATATGATGGCGTAGATGACGCTTACGCAGTGCGGTTCTGATACTGCGCTCACAATTTTTCTTGTGGTCAGTCATCGCCACAGAGTCCCCCTGTTTTCTTGCGCACAGTACAAACACAGAATGATAGGCGCGTCGAGGTGCTCCGTTCTGGGCATGGAGCATTCAGTGCCGTGCGGACGTAAAAATTCTGCCCCAGAATCTCTCTTTGGGATGCAAAATCGTGCCTCAGCGGGCGTTAGGCGCTACCCCCCGCCGCCCCGTGTCAGGTCGTGTCGTTTTTTCTCACTGACAGGGAGGATCGCCATGTGCTCGATCTGTCTATTCTCGACTGGGTTGCCGATGCGGCACCCGGCGATATCGTTCTGTTCCGCTTTCGAGTCGCCGCTGGCTCCGGGATAGTCAAACGCGGGCTTTGCCTGGTCGTGGATCGCAGAAGGTCGGGTGTCGGCAACCAAACGCAACTTTGTAAAATCGGCGTCCTGCGCGTCGCTGACCTTGGCATCCAGCGCAGCAAGTGGGTTCAACTCCGATAAGGCTTGAATGGCCGCTTCCGCTAAGGCGGGGCTCTGGCTTCGCAACCGCGGAGAACGGCAGCTTTCCGCCCTTCGTGCCGATTATCATGAATGACGCGAAGGTCACGCGGGGTTTTGCAGCATGGTACATCAGATGCGTTCAGCTCGGTCGTCTAAGAAGATGAGTTCTTAACACTGAGGCGCGTTCGTTTTTTCCCAAGAACATCGCCTGTCACATTCATGTAGTGAATCACATGTATCACTTGTGGAAACGTTTCCAATTCGACTGCGCCAAGTCGGAAGGAGTACACGAATGGACCGGAGACAGAAAGTTACCATCAAGGATGTCGCCCGCAAGGCGGGGTGCGGGATAGCCACGGCCAGCCGGGTTCTGAACAAATCCGGCCCCGCCAGTGCAGAAGTGCGCGAACGCGTCGAGATGGCGGCGCGCGAGCTTGGATTTTCGTTCAGCGCCCTTGGACGGGCACTGCAAGGGGGTCGCAGCATGACCATCGGCTGCCTTGTGCCATCGCTCGCCAATCCGGTCTTTGCCGAAGCGGTCCAGGGCGTGCAGGAAACGTTGAAAGGCACCGGATACCAGCTACTGATCGCCAGTTCGAACTATGACGGCGAGGCCGACAACGAGGCCATCGCGACGCTTGCCGCCAAAGAGGTCGACGGGCTGATCTTGACGATGGTGGCACCCGAACGCAGTGCGGCGCTGAAGCAGGCGCGCCAGCGTGGTTTGCCGGTGTCCTTGATGTTTCATGACCCGATCGACGGCTTTCTCACCGCTCATGTCGACAACTTCGAGGCGGCGCGCGAAGTCGCGCGGCAGTTTGCGGACCACGGCCATAGGCACACTGCCTTTCTGGCGCTTCGGTTTTCTACCTCGGACCGGTCGCGCAACCGCTATGCCGGGTTTCACGCCGAATGCCGTGCGCGCGACATGTTCGATCCGACGCTGATCGAACTGGACGAGGCCGAGGCGAATACGCCCGAGCTTCTGGCGGCGATCCTTGCCGCACAGGAAGGGCTGACCGCGATCTTTGCGTCGAACGATTTTCTGGCCATCGCGGTACAAAAAGCCGCGCGCCTGATGGGCGAGAGCGTCCCGAGGGACCTGTCCGTCGTGGGGTTTGACGGTATCGAGATCGGGCGGCTGCTGGACGTGCCGCTGGCCACCATCGAAACCGCGCCGGACGCCATGGGCCGACAGGCAGCACAGACGCTTCTGGATATGATGCAGGGAAGACCAGGCGCGCAGCGCCCGCCCCTGCCCTTCGATTTTCGTGTAGGAGCGACGCTTGGCCGCCCCCGCACGGAAAGCCGTGACGACGACCAGGTTCGCCCCCGGCCGCCGTCTGTTCACTCGCTCAAGACCGATCTCAAACAAGGATGAACCCATGAAACATACTGTTATTTCAGCGCTTTTTGCAACCGCGATCGCCGCTCCGGCCTTTGCCGAAGACGCCATCTGCTACAACTGCCCGCCGCAATGGGCTGACTGGGCCTCGATGCTCGAAGCCATCGACGAGCAGCTTGACGTGCAAATGCCCCACGACAACAAGAACTCGGGCCAGACCCTCAGCCAGCTTCTGGCCGAGCGCGCTGCCCCCGTGGCCGACGTCGCCTATTACGGCGTCACCACCGGCATCAAGGCGGGCAACGATGGCGTCGTCGAGCCCTACAAACCCGCAGGTTTCGAGGATATCCCCGATGGTCTGAAAGACCCCGAAGGCAAATGGTTCGCCATCCACTATGGCACGCTGGGCCTGTTCGTGAACGTCGACGCGCTTGGCGGCGCCGAGGTGCCGCAGTGTTTCGCTGACCTGACCAAGCCAGAGTACCGCGGCATGGTGGGCTATCTCGATCCCTCGTCCGCCTTTGTCGGCTATGCCGGTGCCGTGGCGGTGAACCTGGCCAATGGCGGCGATCTGGGCAACTTCGATCCCGCTATCGAATACTTCAACGCAGTTGCCGAGAACGATCCCATCGTGCCCAAGCAGACTTCGTTCGCGCGCGTGGTTTCGGGTGAAATCCCGATCCTCTTTGACTACGACTTCAACGCCTATCGCGGCAAATACGAAGAAGACGGCAATTTCGAGTTCGTGCTGCCCTGCGAAGGGTCGGTGCGCGTGCCTTATGTCATGAGCCTGGTGGCCGACGCCCCGAACCCGGAAACCGGCAAGCGCGTGCTGGATTTCATCCTGTCGGATGAAGGTCAAGCGATCTGGACCAACGCCTATTTGCAGCCAGCACGCCCGGTCGAACTGCCTGCGGACGTGGCCGACAAGTTCCTGCCCGCTTCGGATTACGAGCGTGCGGTTGCGGTGGACTACGCCGAGATGGAACGCGCACAGGCGGCATTTGGCGAGCGTTACCTGAACGAAGTCAAGTAATCCCTCTGAGACCTTTCGAACCGGGCAGAGCGCAGATCTGCCCGGCCCCCCTTTTTTGGCATCGGAGCCGTCATGGGCCAACGACAATTTCTAATGCTTTGCCTGCTGCCGCTGGCAGTGTTCACGCTGGCCTTTCTGGCGATCCCGCTGGGACGGTTGATCCTTGCCTCGGGGGAGAGCGAGGCGGGTTGGGCGATCTACCTCAAGATCATCCAGACCCCGCGCTATGTCTCGACACTGGTGCAGACGGTCGTGGTGTCGCTGGCCGTCACGGCAGCGGCGCTGGCGATCTCGACCACGGCAGGCCTGTTTCTGGTGCGAAACCGCTTTGTCGGGCGCAACACGCTGCTGTCGATCCTGACCCTACCGCTTGCCTTTCCGGGTGTGGTCGTCGGCTTCATGATCATCCTGCTTGGCGGGCGTCAGGGATTGGTGAACCAGCTTCTGCCCGGTCACTGGGTCTTTGCCTATTCGATCACCGGCCTGTTTCTGGGCTATCTCTATTTCTCGATCCCGCGCG
>NZ_DGMH01000009.1:0-10184 GCF_002388305.1 Sulfitobacter sp. UBA4523 | reverse complement strand
CTATTTCTCGATCCCGCGCGTGTTGCTGACCGTCATGGCCGCCGCCGAAAAGATCGACCCGGCGCTGGAGGAAGCCGCGCAGACGCTGGGCGCGCCGCCGCACCGCATCGTCATCGACGTGCTGTTGCCCGCGCTGTCACCTGCGCTGATTGCGGCGGGGGCCATCGCCTTTGCCACCGCGATGGGGGCCTTTGGCACTGCGTTCACTCTTGCGACCGACATCGACGTGCTGCCGATGGTGATCTACACCGAATTCACCCTGTCGGCGAACATCGCCATGGCTTCGGCCCTGTCGGTGATCCTGGGGCTGGTCACCTGGGCCATACTGCTGATCGCGCGCAGTTTCTCGGGCGGCACGGTCGCTGCGGGAGGGTGAGATGCTGAAATCCATCACGAAATCCATTCCGCGGATCGTCACGCTGCTGGCTTGCGCCTTTTTGCTGATCCCGATCATCCAGTCGGTGCTGGCGGGGCTGACCGTCAACTATTTTCGCGGCCTGTCTTCCGGGCTGACGCTCAAATGGGTGGCGCGCGTGCTGGAGCTTTATTCCGGCAGTATTCTGCTGTCGATCTGGATCGCGCTGGCCTGTCTGGTGGTCACCCTGATCCTCGGCGTACCTGCCGCCTATGCGCTGGCGCGCAATCCGGGCCGCGCGTCGCGGGTGCTGGAAGAGTTCATCTCGCTGCCGTTGGCCATCCCCGGTCTGGCGCTGGCGCTCTTGCAGCTTTACGGCACCTTGCAGGGGTTCCGGACCAGCTGGACCTTCATCCTTGTGGGGCACGTCCTCTACACCCTGCCCTTCATGGTGCGCTCGGTCCTGTCGGTGCTGGCCGCCATTGATCTCAAGGTGCTCGAGGAAGGGGCCGCCTCGCTCGGTGCGGGTCCTACGCGGCGCTTTTTTGACATCGTGGTACCCAACGCGCTCCCCGGAATCCTGGCCGGGGCGCTGACCGTCGTCACCCTGTCGATCGGCGAGTTCAACCTGACCTGGATGCTACACACACCCTATCTGAAAACCCTGCCCGTGGGACTGGCCGACAGCTATGCCTCCATGCGGCTCGAAGTGGCGTCGGCCTATACGCTGGTCTTCTTCGTCATGATCGTGCCCCTGCTGATGGCCATGCAATGGGCCAGCGCCCGTGCCCAAAGGATCATACAATGACGCTGACACTTACCAATATTGCCAAGACATTTCCGGGCGGCGTCAAGGCGCTGCTGCCTACTGATCTGGAAATCGCGAAGGGCGAGATCGTCTCGCTGCTGGGGCCGTCGGGCTGCGGCAAGTCCACGCTGTTAAGGATGATCGCGGGCCTTGAAACGCCCGATGCGGGCGCGAAAATCGTCTTCGACGGCAAGGACGTAACCCGCCAATCGGTCGAGACCCGCAAGATCGGCATGGTGTTTCAATCCTACGCGCTTTTCCCGAACATGTCGGTGCGCGGCAACATCGGCTACGGGCTCAAGATGCAGAAACTGCCCAAGTCCGAGATCGAGGCGCGGGTGAACGAGGTCATCGCGCTTTGCCGTCTGGATGGTTACGCCGACCGCGCGATCACCGCATTGTCGGGCGGGCAGCGGCAACGCGTGGCGCTGGCCCGCGCAATGGCGCCACGTCCGCATGTGCTGCTGCTGGACGAGCCGCTTTCGGCGCTGGATGCCGCCCTGCGCGGCCAGTTGCGCGACGAACTGGCGCTGCTGTTGCGCCAATTCGGCATCACCGCGATTTTCGTCACCCACGACCAGAACGAAGCGATGGCCATTGCCGACCGCGTCGCGGTGATGAGCCAAGGCGAAGTGGCCCAGATCGGCACGCCCGAGGCGCTTTATCGCAAGCCCGCAACCGGGTTCGTCGCGCGTTTTGTAGGCGACGCCATGCCACTGGAGGGACGGGTCGAGGGCGACCAGCTGCATCTGCCGGGCGGTATCCTGCCCCTACCGGGACCTGCCGCGAACAGCGAGGTTCTGGTCCGGGCCGAAGACATTCGCATCGACCCGCAGGGGCCCATCACGGCCCGCGTCGAGACGGTCACCTTTCTCGGCACGCATTACCGGATTGCGCTGTCCGGCGCGTCCGATACGCTGCTGATCGCGCTGCATTCGGGCCTGAGCGCGCCGCGGCAGGGCGAAACCGTGCGCCTGTCCGTAGCACCCGAGGCGCTGTTGATCCTGCCAAAGGGAGTAGCCGCCTGATGTCCGGTTTCATCCAGATCACCGACACCCATGTCGTCGCCCCCGGGACGCTTGTCTGCCGACGCTCGGACAGCGCGTCTGCCCTGCGCCAAGCGATCGAGACGATCAACGCGAAGCTGCCGCTGCTTGCGGGCATCGACTGCGCCATCGTCACGGGCGATCTTACAGATCATGGCACGCCTGAAGAGTATGCACATTTTGCGGCTCTCATGGAGGACCTGAACCTGCCCTGGCGCGCCATTCCAGGCAATCACGACCAGCGCGAGGCGATGCGGTCGGCCTTTGCCGATGCACCATGGATGCCAATCAGCGGGCCCATTCACTGGATGCGCGACTTCGGACCTTTTTCAGTGATCGCCCTCGACACATTGCTGGAGGGTGCCCATTACGGCGAACTCGGTCCCGAGGGGCTGGCCTTTCTCGACGCTTCCCTTGCGGCCATCGGCGATCAGCCTGCTATCGTGGCGACGCACCATCCGTGGATGCACAGCGGGATACCCGCGATGGATGCCGACAACCTGCGCGATGGTGCTGCCCTGATGAAGCGGCTTGAGGCCCACCCTGCCCCGTTGCGCATGATCTCGGGGCACGTCCACCGCGCGATGACGGGCCAGATCGGGCGCGTGACCTGTCAGATTGCGCCCGCGACCTGCCATGCTGTGCTGACCGATCACCAGCCGCAAACCGATCCGCAGCTGGTGTTAGAACCGGGCGGTTCCACGGTCTGCCGCTGGCTCGACGCCCCGGGACCTGGTCTGGTGTCCGACGTCATCCCAACCGGAGCGTTCCCAGGACCATTCCCCTTTCAGGACTGATCGGTCCAAATCTGGCAGGGCGCCTTAAATGCAGGGTCTCAAGGGTTTGGGAAGTCTGCTTATGGACCGGCCGACATCCCACTTTGCACATGATGCAAAAACGTGGTTCCTGCTCCCTGTTTCAAGGAAGGCGAACGACCCTAAGCGGCCGTTGTCGAAGACTCTCTACGCCGCAGCGCAGCTTTCCCAAAGCGGACCTTGATGCGCACCGAAGCATTTTGCTTTAACCGAATATCTGCGACGGGGGGGCATTTCACCCATTTACTACAAATGTTTGAATGGGGGAATTTTTGTACTTGCGTTGCTCGATAACTTTATCGCGCAACAAGGAAAATCCCAATTACCGCAAGTGCCAGTCCGCCTGCTTTGCTGCCTGTAAAAGGCTCTTTCAAAATCACGATACCAAGCAGCGCTGCGCCAAGAATAAACATACCGTAAACCGGCACCACGACACTTGCCGGGCCCAGCGACAGCCCTTTGAAAAGAGATCCAACTGCGATGGTCAGCGTGATACCAGTTGCATAAGCATAGATCGCGGGAGTACCGACTAATTTAGCAGGGAAGAATTCGATAAATGCCCCGCTGGAGATTGCATATGCGATCGCCGAAACAGCCACGATGCTCGTCGCGATAGCCAAAACAGCGAAGGCATTCAACTCTCCGCTGCGCGTTGACAGCTTGACGAGTATTGTTGCGGCTGAACACTCCGCCATCCCGAGAAGTGCCCAATAAATTTAATGCATGCTCGCCCCTAAAGGTGGCTGATAGGTTACGCGGAAATTTCAGAATGCAATGAGGCAAAAACCAACCCCAAGACTGCACCAAACACGATATGCAGTATCAACGTCATGACAGCAGCCATCATTCCGATCCCCAGGTTAAGGCCGAATAGGCCGGCACCTGCCATTGGCATCATAACGACCATCATACCAAACCACGCGGCGATGCCGAAAAGAATACCCTTCACGATCTGCTTATCGCCGGGGATCGAGACATTCAGCAAGGCAAAACCACCACCCCAAGCGAGCGTGCCGATAGCGAAATGGCCAATCCAGCCTACCAAGGCGGGCGCGCCCAGCATGGCTGCGATCATGTGTATGGGGTCGAGTTCAGGAAAGGCCCCGACCGCTCCTTTAATCAACATCATCGCAGACAGGACCACAGTTGCAGCGAGGCCCGCAATAAATCCGGATTTAAGATCAGTCATGGGAATTCCTTTCAAGAATGGGATGGAGCAACAAAACTCGAAATCCGGGGCTGCAAAACTGTGCATCGCAGCCCCGGGTAGGATCACACAGACGGCGCCCAGGCGAATTTCTGGAAGGGCTTATCGACCGGCGTATCTGCGATGTGGTTGGTGTAATTCGACATGATCTTTTGGCTATAGCCCAGGATCACCTCAAGGATGTTGCGCTTGGTAAAGCCTGCATCAAGGAAGGTCTGCACGGTTGCGTCATCCAGATTTCCACGCTCGCGCACCAGTGCCAGCGTGAAGTCCCGCAGCGATTCCAGCCGTGCATTAGGCAGTGCGGTCTTGTCGCGTAGCGCATTTGTGATCGCGTCATCGACACCCATGCTCTTGGCGATGCCGGTGTGGGCAGGAACACAGTAGTGGCAGGCGTTTTCAACGTTGATGGTCTGCCAGACCACGGTCAGTTCGTCCTTGTCGAAGCTCGAGTTCACGAACAGCTCATGGACTTGCTGATAGGCTTCCAGCAGGCCCGGGGCTTCGGCCATGACGGCGTGCAAGCCGGGGATCATGCCGTAGGCTGCTTTGGATTTCGCCAACAATTCTTTGCTGCCTTCAGGGGCAGTATTCTCGTCGTGAAGTGTAAAGTCAGTCATCATTGTTTCCTTTTTAGGTTTGTCTGGTTTGGTAGGCTGTAAAAAATGGTGAGGGTGCCTTGGGTGATGTTGAAGCCACCACCACCAGTCGGGGAGATTTCAGACCTGCGTCCATCCGCCATCGACGACCAGCTCGGTGCCGACCACATAGGAGGAGTCACCGGACGCAAGAAACAGGGCTGCGGTCGCAATCTCGCGAGGTTCGGCAAAGCGTTTAAGCGGGATCTGATCGGCCATGCCTTCGCCCATTGCGTCAATCTCGGCTTCTGACATGCCTGCACGGGCATAGATCGGTGTGGCTACAGGACCGGGCGAGATTGCGTTGACGCGGATGCCGCGTGCCAACAGTTCACCCGAAAAGCTGCGCGCAAAAGACCGCACTGCAGCTTTGCTTGCCGCATAAGCTGACATGCCTGCCATGCCTTTGGTATTCGACACTGATGTGGTCAGCACCACCGACGCGCCGTCATTCAGCACGTCAATACTGTGCTGAACAGTCTTGAAAACGCCCTTTACGTTCACATCGAAAACTTTGTCAAAGTGGTCCTCACCCGCTTGTGCCACAGGCGCGAAATCCGCGACACCGGCATTGGCGAACAGGATGTCTACCTTGCCGAAGCGGTCGTTGGTTGCGGCGAAAAGGCGTTTTAGGTCAGCATCTTGCGTCACATTACCCTGCACGCTGATGGCGTTATCACCTAAGGTTTCCACAGCATCATCCAGTGACTTCTGATCGCGACCAAAGATCACGACTTGCGCGCCTTCATCGATGAATGTCTTGGCGGTGCTCAGACCAATCCCGCTGTTGCCGCCGGTGATGACGGCGGTCTTTCCGGTAAGCTTGCCCATTTTGTTTCCTTTTCAGATGGTGCAGCAGTTTGCTGCGCTCCACCCGAATATGGGGCATGCGCCTTTCATATTGAAATTGAATGATATAACATTCTATATTCACAAAATGAATTTACGTTCTCTGGATCTGAACCTGTTGGTCGCCTTTGATGCGCTTATGCGTGAGCGCAATGTTACCCGAGCTGCGCGCACCATTGGCCTGTCGCAACCAGCATTTTCCAACGCGCTGACGCGCCTACGCGATCGGCTGGGGGATGAGTTGTTCATCAGGACGCCCGAGGGCATGCGCCCCACCGCTTGGGCGCTTGAACTCAGCGGGCCGATCAGCTCGGCGCTGAATGACATTCAGATGGCGCTGGATGGTGCATCGTTTGATCCAGCGACGGCAACACGGCTGTTCACGATTGCCACGCCTGACTATGCGACGATCACCCTTTTCCCAAAATTGCTCAGCCGCGTCCGACAAGAGGCGCCGGGCGTTTCATTGCAAGCCATATCCCCCAGCGTTCACTACGGGGAGTATCTGGATAACCAGAGCGCCGATCTGGCGCTGCTGGCGTGGCCGGACCCGCCCGAGCGGTTTGCATCTGAGCCCTTGTTCGAAGAGAAATGGGTTTGCACGATGCGCAAAGGCCATCCTATGGTCGGAAAATCACCGACATTGGACCGATATGCATCTGTGGAACATCTGCTTGTTAGCGCAACAGGGAAACGCCGAAACTGGATCGACGATGCAATGGCGGACCGCGGCCGCACGCGCCGCGTCGTTTATACGATGCCGACCTATGGCCCAGCACCGCTCATTTTGGAGACGACCGATCTTATCCTGACCTGTCCGGCCAGCGTCGCGCGCGAGTTTGAGCGAAACGTTGGAACACTCGTCTCCCCCTGTCCGCTGGAAACACCTCAAGCCATGCGCAGTGTTCACATGGTTTGGCACAAACGCCTTGGAAATCACCCGGCCCAGCAATGGCTGCGCGGGATACTGCGCGAACTTGGTGCAGAATTTACCTAATAGGTATGGAGGCTTGCCTTGTACAAGCTTTGATCAGCTTCCCTGGTCAGGGGTTTTCAAACGCAGGCTCATAGCGATTGCCAAGCTGGCAGCGATGCCCGAAATGGCATAGCTTGCGCTGAAATCACCACTACATTCAGCCAAAAAGCCGGCGATGACTGGCCCTGCGGCTTGCCCGCCTGAAAAAGCAAATGTCAGCGCCGCCAGCGCATTGGCTGCCCCAGCAGTACCGAAAAAATCGCCCGCCGAGGCCGCCATGATCACAGGGATACTCCAAGCCGCCAGCCCGAATAGAAGGATCGAGATATAGAGAGCTGCTACGTCCGTCCCGATGCCCACCAGAAGGAATGACAAAGACAGCACCGCAAAGGCCATCGCCAGCCCGCGCCGTCGGCCAAGCCTGTCAGAGATGATGCCGAACAATACGCCCGAAAAGATACTCAGAAAACCAAAGGAAGACCAAACTGTACCCGCCGCCGTCGGATCAAGCCCGTATGCGTCGACCATGCTTGTTACGATGAAGGTGACGTAGAGCATGTAAACCGCGCCGTAGATGGCAAAGATCAGGCCCATACTCATCAGCAGGCGCAGTTTCGCCCGCCCAGTCAACGCATCGCGCAGGGTGCTGTGGTCTTGGGCGCGCCCGAAAGGTTCCTGTGCTTTTTGGAGAGGGTGGTTGCGCAGCAAAACGAAAGCCAGCATCGCGATAGCGGTGGAGATCGCAGCAAAGATGATCCAGCCAACCTGCCATGATTGCAGCCCGAAGGTCGGCACCAACCTTGGCACAATAAAGCCGCTCAAGATGATGCCGAAACCCGGTCCAGACATCACAAGGCCCGCCGCAAATCCCCGGTGCGATGGGAGAAACCAATGCGACATGACGCTCATTGAGGGCAGCACAACGCCGCCGCTGCCAATTCCAGTGATGATATACAGGGCGCAGAGTGTCGCAAAGCTTTGGGTCAGCGCCATCCCAAACATGGAAAGGGCAATTAAGAGCAAGCTGAATGTAACGGTCAGTCTGGTGCCAAGCCGGGGTAAGATGATTGGGGCCAGCAAAACAGCAACCAGATAGCCCACCATATTGGCAAAGCCCAGAACCCCGCCTTGCCCGTATGACAGTCCGAGCGATGTTGACATGGATGGCAACATCATTCCGAAAGCAAACCGCGCAAGACCAAGGCCGCAGATCATTGCTGAAGCCCCGGCAAAAGCAACGACCCAAGCGTAATGAAGCCCGGGCTTTGTGCTTAAAGGTGTTGTTGCGCGCATAGCGCCCCCTAACAATAGAATGCACGCCACCAAAGCCAGTGCCAGGCCATGTTAACGCATCAAGCGCGCAACATGGCCAAAAGCCATGGGCGCACAGTTGTCGTCAGCACCAAGGCCAGGGCAAGCCCAACAGGAAAGGCCGTGATAAAGGCATTAAGCCAAAGCTCTCTCACAACAGCCATATCACCGAAGCCTGCTTCGGTTCCGGCTGTAATCACTGCCATAAGTGACTGCATGATCACCGCCATGATAAGCCCAAGCACGATCCGCAGTTTCATTGGGGCCAGCCCCGGCATGATCCGAGACAACAGCTTGTCAAACAGCCCCATGAGCAAGAACGCGAAAGGCAACAGGACGAACACAGCCTTCAGAAAGGAAATCCCCCAATTGGGCAGGAAGATTTCCGAAAAACCAGTATTGGCCCAGGTCATGATACCGGTAAGCGTCCCGGCAACACTGCCCATGACGGCTGCGACGATAGCAATTTTGTGCGGGATTGAGCGATGGGTTGGGTGGGAAGTAGGCATAGCAGCCCTTTCAAGTTGGGGTGTCAGGACAGACGTGTTTTACGGCGCAGCCATCCGTTCAGGATCGCAAGTGCCATGACGATGACCGTCAGAACGGGTGGTTTGGATTGAAATGGAAGCACTTCTGCCGGGACGTCTGGATGCAGATGCACGTAGACGGCAACCAGCATGATGATCACGACGAGCAGTGTTGTGAGGGCGAAAACCAGATCGCTGATGGGCCCCTGCAACCGCTGCCATCCGATAAAAAACCCAAGCAGAATGATTCCGGCGGTAATCTCTCCGGCCTGACCTGCAAAAGCGGATAGCGCCGGAAATGGTAGCCGGCTCAGCGCGATCTGCTGCGCAAACATGTCGGTGAAGGGCAAAAAGAATTTGGCGACGCCGCCCAACAACAAAAACGCGCCAAGCAGGCCGCTGAGCAAGCGGTTGGCATTGGCCGCACCCGACGCGCTTGACCGTCGCATAAGCGGATAAGCAACAAGGGTGATAACAGCGGCGACACCGACGATTAGTAATAGCTCTTTCAATAGTTGGTCCATTGGATACCTCTCGAACTCAAACGGCGGGTGCGACTCAATATGGAATGATCGTTCAAAACCACATAGTCAGTTTGGAACGATTGGTCAACACTCTTGCACCGCTGTCGAAAACCATGGATAGATTGCCAGAGCAGACGCTGCACAAACCGCTTTTGCGCGCACAAAGGACCGCGATGATGCCTTGGGAAAAGAGTTTTGAAATTGACGCCACGCTCGACAAGGCTGCCGAGGTTTTTTCCGTCAAGGGGTACGAGGCGACGTCGGTTGCCGATCTTGTAAAGGCCATGGGCGTGAACCGTGGCAGCCTTTACGCCACATTTGGCAACAAACACGATTTGTTCAAATCTGTCCTGACCCGCTTTGTCGAAGAACGTCAGGCACAGACTTTGGCGCAGCTCGAAGCCAAGCCCGATCCGATCGATGCGATCCTGTCGCTTTTTGACACGGTCGTTCATCAAAGCGTGACCGAGCGCGAGCAGAAGGGAAACCTGATCATCCACGCAGCATTGGAGTTCCCCAATCATAACGAGGATATACAGGCCGTCGTGGATAGGGCGCTTAGCGCTTTAGAGGATTTCTTTCTCAGGGTGATCGAGAAGGGCAAAAAAGCACAAATAATAGACGCATCAATTGATGCTGGAAGTGCGGCAAAATCGCTGGTCGCCCTTACCGTTGGCTACCGGGTCCTTGCACGGGGTGCCTTTGATAATGATGCGCTGCGACTCGTCAAAGACAGCTCGCTACGTATCATTGGTGCGTGAAACCATATACGGGTCTTGTCTGGGAATAATTTGCAAACTTCATGCACAAGGCAAAGAACCTTGCGCTCTTTCGACTCAGAGGCCAATCCTACAAAGACTTGCTGGCGCGACACTCAAAATTGCCACACCCCGCCATCTGCCGAACGGCAGCTGTTACCCACATAGCCTGCCCGGGAACTTAGCGCAGCGAAAGTCTGGTTTCCGCCCTCCACCAAAACCTCTCGCCAGCGCAGCACACATTGAGCCGTTGCAGTGAGTGGCAGGAAAGTCCGTAAAGCCAACTTTGACCGGAGCTACGCCAAGTTCTGCTTTGGTCAAATGAACAAGCTCCCGAAGAAATTCTCGATGACCTGCCCCCCGCGAAATC